>NZ_JAVKEA010000060.1:0-69265 GCF_040221695.1 Coleofasciculus sp. E2-BRE-01
TGGTTTATTTCCACGAACAGTTTTTACTCCGAATACTTCTTGAGCTATACAATTCTTCTCTTCCTTGTCTACTTTCCTTCCTTGTCTCCCTTGTCTTATCCCCACCCTAAAGTAAAAAACCTACACCTGTCAGGCTCCCCCTACTCCCCCTACTCTACTCCTTCCCACCAGCGCCGGGATGTTCTCGCCCAGGAACGCTCTCCAGTGCTGTCAGCGCCGCTTGTGAACCTGCCAGAATATCCCGTTCTTCACCGCCCAAATAGAGGCGTCCAAAACTGCCAACAGCGGAAATTTGCAAGATATTAATTAAGGCGGCTTTCTCGGCTTCATTAGCGGCTAAAGCAGCATAAGCGGCTGGTGCGACTTCTAAAACATAAAGGGTTTGCCCTGCCAAAATCATCTGTCCCCGTCGGGTGCGATTAATCAGTTGAGTTTGGTGAGGGTCAATATTGCGAATAATTTGGCTAGAGACAACTCGCGGTTTAAGACGTTCTCGTTCACCGACGCCTAGGGCGGCTAAAATCGCTTTCCCCGCCGCCCTGGTTTCGCCTTGTTTATTCGCATGGACTTCCAGAACCCCATAAAGCCGTTCCACCATCTGCACGGCGGGACGTACAGAGGTCGATTTGAGCGCCACATCGGTAATCCGGTTAATTTCGATACCGGGTGAGATTTCAATCCATAGCGACGTATCCCCAGGTAATGGCAAGAACCCTAGCGCCACTGTCCCCATATATGCCGCATGCTGCGGCTGTAAGCTATCGATATAGACATAGGATCGCAATTCTATCGCCAAGGTTATATTTCTCCGTAGATTGGGGTCATAAGGCTGGCATCGGCAACATTTGAGTTTACCTGAAAACGTTAGCGATCGCGATTTTTCCTGGAAAGTCGCCAAACCTAGTGCAAGAAGGCAGAAGTTTTCCAGCAGTATCCTGCAAGGGAAGGAGGAGTATGAAAGCCCCTAGAAAAAATATATTCCGCTTCCCTCTCCTTGTAGGAGAGGCGTCGGGAGAGGTTCGCTCCAGGGGTGTGGGAAGGGGTCTGATATCAAATCCGGTTAAACTAATCTCACTAAAAGCGGACTGGATTATAAAGGGGGTAGTAAACCTAGATAAGGACAAATGACAAATCGCCAAAATGCTAAAATCTTCTCCCAGCTTGCTAAATTACTCAATTCGGGTATAAATCTACAGCAAAGCTTAACCCTGGTGGGAAATGATTTAAACCCAGCCGTTAAACGCTATTTACAAAAAGTCAGTCTCGCCGTAGGTTCGGGTCAAGATTTCGCCACCGCCTTAACCTGTGAACGCCGTTATTTTAACCGTTGGACGATTAGCTTAATCCGTTTAGCTGAATATAGCGGTTCTCTCCCCCAAACCTGTCAAATGCTAGCCGAAGATGCTGAAGTGCAAGCGAGACAAGAACGATTATATGGGTCGGTAAAACGTTCAGCCATAGCGACAATTTGGGGATTTTTGGTATTAACGGCGGCTATTTTTAACCCCAATGCAACAGGAATTATTAAACCAGAGTTTTGGTTAAGAGGGTTGGCGATCGCACTGCTATTATGGGTGATGATCGTCCTAGTGTCTCGCTTTTCCAGTCCCTTGTGGCTGCAACTGGTGAGACGATTACCTATTTTCGGGAAAATCGTGCAGGCGCGATCGCTCCTCTATCTGGCTAAGTTACGATTACCGTTAAGTTGTGGGGTTTCTATACTCACCGCCTTGGATTTACTGCGAGAACATATCCCAGATACAGTGATGAAAGGCAAACTCTCTTGGGCTAGACGGCGCGTTCGCATGGGTCAACCCTTGAGTCAGAGTCTCCAGGGTAAATTACCCGCAACAGCGCTACAGATAATTAGCACCGGGGAAGAAAGCGGAACCTTGGATCAGACCCTGGAAACCTTAGCCCAACACTATGACAGCGAATTAGAACAACGACTGCGATCGCTACAGGTTAGTTTACGACTTTTAAGCCTGGTGGTGATGGGCAGTTTGGTGGCGGTGGTGGGTGTGCGAGGGATATCGGTGCTGCTGGATTCATTCCCGGAGTGAATGTTTCAACGCAGAGGTTCGCAGAGGGAAGCGCAGAGGTACGCAGAGGGTTTCGGGGGATTGGTGCAAAGGCGCGATCACATAGTTTGAGGTCAAGAACTGTATAGTCCTAGAATAGTCAGGTGTTGTTGAGTTTTTTTATTCCTAATTTTACAATGAGGGGATTATGTATATTAACCAAATCATAATACATAATATTCGTTCAATCCAGTTTTTGTCTTGGGATATCCGTAATTTCAAACTTGCAGGATGGCATGTCATTATTGGTGATAACGGTTCTGGTAAATCATCCTTATTACGTTCTGTTGCTCTAGCACTGGTAGGACCGACTGAAGCCGTTGCTTTGCGGCAAAACTGGAATGATTGGTTGACTCAAGAGCAAAAAGGAGGAATTATCCGGCTTGACTTATCCTATGACAGTGATTTTGATAAATTTTCTGGAAGAGGTAGACGTATGGAAAATTACTTATTACCAGTTCACTTAATAATATTACAACAAAAAAATGATGTCATTATACAGTCTAGCAAGGTGGATAAATTTGATCCAACGCGATGTATATGGGGTGGTAAGTCCGGCTGGTTTTCGGCTGGGTTTGGTCCCTTTCGACGCTTCAGGGGTGGGGATAAAGATTATGATAAGCTTTTCTACTCTAATCCTAAATTAGCTGCACACTTATCGTTGTTTGGTGAAGATGTGGCTCTAACTGAATGTTTACAGTGGCTGCAAGATTTACAATTCAAGAAACTAGAAGGTGATCCAGAAGGAAACCTAATTGATTCAGTGAAAGAGTTTGTGAATCAAAGCGAATTTCTGCCGCATCAAGCGCGTCTGGAACACGTTTCCTCTAAAGGTGTTGAATTTGTTGATGGCAATGGTTGTCGATTGCCAGTTGAGGAACTGAGTGATGGGTATCGCTCGATTTTAAGCCTAACCTTTGAACTGATTCGCCAACTTACTAGAGTTTACGGCTATGAATCTATTTTTGATCCCAATGACAAAACAAAAATTATTCCTCCTGGTGTTGTCCTCATCGATGAAATTGATGCTCATCTTCATCCTACCTGGCAACGACGAGTCGGGATTTGGTTTCGAGAACATTTTCCCAATCTTCAATTTATTGTCACAACCCATAGTCCATTAATTTGCCAAGCTGCAACCGTGGGAACAGTCTGGCGTTTACCTAAACCAGGTAGTAACGAATCAGGGGGTAGGGTAAGGGGGAAAGATTTAGATCGCTTACTTTATGGTAATGTCTTAGATGCTTATGGTACAGAAGCATTTGGTACAGATGTGACGCGCTCAGACGAATCCAAAAATCGGTTAAAACGGTTGGCTGAATTGAATCGGAAGGAACTACACGAACAACTGAGTGAAGATGAGCGAAATGAACAAGAAAAATTGCGGGCAATGATGCCAACCTCACCCCATAAAGTCTGCTAATAAGATGCTCATTGGATAGAAAAAACCTATAAAAATATAATTTATAGGAGCATTTTTTACGATAACATGAGCGTGGTATACCTAAATTGGATGAATGACGCTCACATCCAAAAACCTTAGGGGCGCAAAGCTTTGCGCCCGATTCAATGGTCAAATCTATTCCACAATTGTTTGCCTAGATATTCTCTAGATTCAAAAGGTTATCAACGAGCAGACTATACGATTGATGTATTACGCTTAAATGACCGAGACTATCTAGTTGAAGCCAGAAAAGAAGCGTTCTATAACTATCGGGCTAGATTGGGTGAATATATTAAGAAAAAGGAAACAGACCCCCCTTCAGAGCAACTCAATCCTATGATTACAGCATTACAAAGAATGCAACATCCCACAATTTGGAAAGAAATGCAGCGTCAGCAACAGTTGCTCCCAGAGTTGAAAAAGTTATTTGAGTTAGCGCCAGAAGCACTCAATTGGTAGAAAGGAAAAAAGTTAATGAGGCTTGCAAAATAACTACAGGTATAATAAACTCATTACACAGTCTGGCATGATATAAAGGCTATTAGACAAAGGGCAAATGACAAATGAAAAATGACAAATGCCCCTGTATCTGTTGTTAGCAATTGATTATCCGATCGCGTCTTGGGGTTGCTGCTGTACCAGTTCCTGCAATTTGTCGCGATGTTCCTTCGCCTCTGTATTGTTTGGGTTAAGGCGTAGGGCTTCATCAAAGGATGCGATCGCGTCATGATACCGTTCCAGCAGGGCGAGGGCGATTCCCCGGTTATACCAGCCCGCCTCACTATCAGGCTCAAGTTCTAACATCTGATCATAAGATTTCAAAGCGTCTGCGTAGCGATCTAAACGGAGTAAAGCATTCCCTCGCTTAAACCACCCATCCACATCATCTGGTATCAGTTGCACCACTCGGTCATAAGTGGCAAAAATTTCCCAATCATCCCCGTCTAAGTTTTCGAGAATAATGCCCTTGTTATACCAAGCATTAGCATTCTCTGGATTAATTAATAACACCCGTTCAAAAGCTTTGAGAGCGGCATTATTTTGCTCCATTTCAAGCAACGCCAGACCGCGCATGAACCAACCTGGCTCACTATTTGGATTAATGCGGACGACTTCGGCAAATGACGTTTCTGCTTCTGGATAACGTTCTAATTCAACCAGGACATAACCGCGATTGAACCACGCCCGTTCGTAGTCTGGATCGATGCGAACAGCTTGATCATAAGCCTCTAATGCCTCTTGATCACGTTCCAGCCGTCCCAGGGTAATTCCCCGATGGAACCAAGCCCAATCACTGTTAGGATTTACTTTCAAAGCTTGATCATAAGCAGCGAGGGCATCTTCAGGTTTGCCTGTATCATCCAAAGCCATACCTAAGCCGACCCAAGCCCCAACTAAACTGGGATCGAGTTCCGTTGCTTGATTGAACGCTGTAACAGCTTCTGGATACTTCTCCAAGCCATATAGAGCAAACCCGCGACCCATCCAAGCCTCAGCACTTTCCCCATTGATTTCAATCGCTTGGTCATAAGCTTTAACGGCTTCAGCATACTCTCCGGCTTTGATTAAAGACATTCCTTTATTGAGCCAGTTGACCAACTCTCTAGACGGAGTTTGAGCAATCTGAGGATTTTCCAGTTCCAGCATATAAGGATTTGGTGTACCCTCTGGACTGTACCGTAGAGTCGCTAGGGCAGAGGTTGAGGTGGAGACACTTGCTAAGAGGGTTAAAACGGCTGTCAGTCCAATGTGCTTGAGTTGCATGGTAGATATCCTTGATATATCGCTTTCAATGGCATCTATCTCTCAAGACTGAGATCTTATGCACAATTTGAGCAAAGATGCAGGGGAGCAGGGGTGCAGAGGTGCGGGGGTGCAGGGGGTAGAGGAGATGAGGAAGAATTTCCCCAATCCTAATGAACAATGAACAATGAACAATGAACAATGAACAATGAACCATCAAAAAATATATAATCCGCCTCAGCCATAAGATAGGCTGTATCTGGACAGACGTAGCACCGTGATGACCAGCGCTTACATCCTGATCGTGGCAATATTACTGTTGGGAGGAGTCCTCGCAACTTTAGGCGATCGCATTGGTACGAAAGTCGGCAAGGCGCGGCTGAGTTTATTTAACTTACGTCCTCGTAAAACGGCGACGGTGGTCACGATTATGACAGGATGTTTAATTTCTGCCTCAACCTTAGGTATTTTATTCGGTCTGAGTGAATCCCTGCGGGAAGGGGTGTTTCAACTGGATAACATTCTGCGACAACTTAGACATGCGCGTCGGGATGTGGAAGTTGTTAATGCCCAGAAACAACAAGTAGAGGGCGAACTGGCTAAAACTAGAGCCGAGCAAGCCAAAGTGCAACAACGTCTGGATGAACTGAACAGCAATTTCCAGAAGGCTCAAGCTCAACTGCGAGATATCTCAAAACAGGCAAGTAATCTACGTTCAGAAATTCAGTCACTCTTGGCTGAACGTGAGCAGTTAATTGAGCAACGAAATCAACTTAATGCAGACATTAGCCAGCTTAAAGAGTTAGTGGCTCAACGGGATCAGGAACTGGAGGAAACCAGCCAGCAACTGGCGCTAAAAAACCAACAACTTGAGCAGAGAAATCAGCAACTTGAGCAAAGAAATCAGCAACTGAGGGAAAAAGAGCAGGAACTTGCCCAAAAAGATAACGTGATTGAAACCATGGCTGAGCGGGAAGCTCGTCTTCAGGAGGCGATCGCCCAACGGGAAGCCCGTCTTCAAGAACTGCAAGCTGAACTCCAAGAGGCGATCGCCCAAAGGGAAGTACGCTTGGCTCAACTGGAAGAGGAACTTGCCCAACGGGAACTCCTCATCGCCCAACGCAACCAACAACTACAAGAGCAAGAACAACAACTGGCATTTTTAGAACGGCAAGTCGATATTCTGGAGCAGTATTATCAGAACTATCAAGCCCTGCGTCAGGGCAATGTGGCAATTTTACGTGGTCAAGTGCTGGCATTTGGCGTGGTGCGTATTGTTGAACCGTCAGCCGCATCTGAGGCGGTTAATCAACTCCTGCGGGAAGCCAATCGAACCGCCACAGAAATTATTTTGCCCGGATCTGAGGAACTGAAGGAACCCCTGATTCAAATTACAAAAGCCCAAGCCGAACAGTTAATCGAGCAAATTCAAGATGGTGAAGACTATGTGGTGCGAATTCTCTCCGCCGGAAACTATGTGGTTGGCGAAAAACCCATTCAAGCCTTTGCTGATGCAGCGCTCAATCAAATGGTGTTTCAACCGGGGGAGGTGTTAGCCGCTGTTTCTATTGATGCTTCAACCTTGACAAATAAGGCGGTACAACAGCGCATTGACCAGTTACTCGCCGCCTCTCAGTTTCGCGCCCGTCGCGCTGGAGTTCTCGGTCCGATTCAAGTTGCCGATGGTGATCCGTCTACCCTGATTCGCTTTATAGAACAGTTAGCCGAATCTGAGCAACCTCTGGCGGTGAGAGCGATCGCCCAAGACCAAACCTCTACAGCCGGACCATTGAAAATGCAGTTAGTCGCGATTCAGAATGGACAAATCGTTTTTACCACTTAAGATGAATGTCACTGACTTAGGTTGGGTTCGTAGTAGGCACGAAGCGTGCCAGAAGCGCTTTAGCGCTTACTACAAACTCTAAAGTCATATCATGTCCTAACGATTACCCATAATTGCAATACTGTAGCAACAAAGGTTTTAGGCGTTTTTATTAGGGGTGTTTGACCGGACATGATATGACCAACGTTTTAACCTTGCCAAGCTACAACGGCTTAAAAAAGACGAATGACAAATGACGTAGCTTGCTTCTCGCGAAGCGAGTTCTCCACCGTTAACTTTTATTGTGTCCACCTGCTTACTGATGCATTTTTCCATCTGGCAAAACCGCGCCTGTAAGTATGGCAGCTTTAAAGTTAGCCCCCATGACAATTGCCCCGCGCAGATCAGCAACCATTAAAATTGCCTTGGAGACATCAGCGCGAATTAAACAGGCTTGAGAGAGATCAGCGCCTCTCATATCAGCCCCTTGTAGGATTGCCCCAATTAAATCTGCATTCTTTAAGCTTGCCCAATGTAAAATAGCTTGGTGCAGCATCGCACCGTGTAAATCCGCTTGATAAAGACAGGCTTGAGCAAGATTGGCAAACATCAAGCTAGCTTCCCGCAGATGCGCTTCTGTCAAATTCGCACGTTTTAAGTTGCATTCAATCAACGTGGCTCTGACTAACTCAGCCGCCGTTAAATTGGCATCGTTGAGTTCAGCTTTGCTTAAATTAGCGACGCTTAAGTTGGCTTGACTCAGATTGGCTTCGCTCAGGTTTGATCCTTTTAAACTAGCGCCACTGAGATTAGCACCACTCAAATCGCTGCGCCTCAGATTCGCCCCATTGAGAATTGCTTCAGTCAGATAGGCTCCCCGGAGTTCAACTCCCTCAAAATCTCGCTCTCCGGCAGCATAACCCTTTAGCAATTCAGCAGCATCCATAAAAATTCCCAGGTCTTAGCCTCTCGCTAACGTTCTAATTCATCAGTGGTTTGAGGCAGTTGCACCTGGTTGGGATGGGATTATCCTCGATTTACCTAGTATGAATAGAATAATCAGGATAACTTACATGAGTCACGATATGCACCCAAGCTAGATATCATACTCTATTCGGACTCCTGTATGATACCGTTTTTGTCAAAAGATAAAAATCAGTTGAAGCCGCCACTCTTTACCCTGGCGAATGAGTTGGACTTGCCGAATAAATTCTCGAAAGTAAAATCGGCGCTCAGATTCTGATAAATCTGACCAGAATTGGGGAATGGATACGGTTTGTGCGATCGCGCCTAAATTCACAGGGGGTAGGGAAGCAAGCTGGGAAAGGAGTTGAGACTGTTCGGTGCGAAGCTTATAGGCGCGAAGCTGGGCGGTTTCAGTATCCAGAACACCTGTGGCGGTTAAGTGGTTAAGCTGGTCTAATACCCCTTTTTGCTCAGCAATTTTGCTCTTGAGAGATTGCTTGACCTCATCCAAGTTGGGCAGGTTTATCCCGGCTACGGCACGGGGTAACTCTTGACAAATGGTTTGAATTGTGGAATCTAAAACCTGTTGGTAGGGAATCGCTCGGCATTTAGGGCGCTTGGGACAATTAACCGGACGTAGGTAAAGATATTCCCAGGTTTGGCGGGGGCGAGTGACACTGGTAACACTCATCTGAGATTGACAGTCACCACAGACGACTAAACCCGCTAAGGAACGGGGGGCGCTGGCGGTTCGAGACGGGAGGCGACGGTTGCGACGCAGCAAACGGTCAATTTGGGCGGCTTCTTCGCGGTTGAGAATCGGGCTATGGGTGTCACAGATCACTTCTCCGTCGCGATAGGCGAGATCACCCCGATAGACGGGGCTGGTTAACCAACGCTTACCTGTTGCCACGGAGATTTTTTTACTATACTTTTTTTCCAGATACCGCACCGCACCGCGTAATGAGCCGTACAGCAGAAATTGGTCAAAAAAATCCTTGACTAACGGGGCGGTACTGCGATCTAGAATATAGCGGTCTTTGCCCCGTCGGTAGCCGTAGGGGGCTTTTCCCGGTGGGGGTAAGGCGTTGAGGCGATTACGGGCATGTCCTTGGCGCAGGCGGCGAGAACTGGCTTCTTGCTGGACTTCACTGAGGAGTTGGAGTAAGTTGGTTTGGCAGTTGGTGTCATGGGAACAGTAGGATTGTTCGGTTGCCATAACAATGACACCTAGGGCTTGGATTTGAGTGAGGCGATCGCTCACTTGGGTAATAGAGTCGCCGAGTTCCTCTAAACGGCGGATCAGCAGATAATCAGTTGGTTCAGTTTGACAATCAGCAATAAGTTGTCGCCACTGTTGACGCCCACCCAAATCTTGATAGACGTGATCCACTTCCCACCCCCAGATAACTGGATCTGGAGGAGATTCTAAAAGGGGATCAGTGTAGAGGTAGGCAACAATTCGCATTTTTGACCCTTCGCAACGCTTTTCGGACATGGCTTGTAGGGGCGGGTTTCACCGATAACGCTCTGGCTCAACGACTAACTTAACTAAACCCGCCCTGACCGATCCTTCTCAAGGGAACCTGGTTTTGAATAATGACGAATGACAAAGGACAAATGACTAAACTTGACTCAGTTCAATAATGTTACCATCGGGGTCTTGGGTGAACAAAGCCGCACGACCCGACGCGCTCATTTGGATCGGGCAGTTATGTTCCAATAGCTTGGTTTTAGCGTCATCTAAGTTAGCAATCGAGAAGGCGACGTGAGGATTGCGCCCCCATTTTTCTGGGTTTTGCAGTTGAGTTGAGAGCGTGGTGTCAACGATGAGGTGGAGTTGAACATCGCCAATCTGATACCAGACACCTGGATATTTTAGCGATCGCTCGACTTTCGATAACCCTAAGATGTTGCCATAAAAGTGTTCGGCTCTCTCCAGGTTAGAGACGAGAATAGCTGTATGGAGACATTGGGTAATTTGCATGGCGAGTTAGCTGTTGAATGCGATTCTAGCTTTCATTGTGACGGATAGTCGGGTTAATGCCATTGTCTATAAACTGAATGGCACGCTCCTTAAGCAGAATGTCGCCAACTTGGACGCCAGCAAATAAATGTCCGCGTCAAAGCTCAAGTAAGAATTGAGCTTACTAGGTAAGTCTTTCAACCCGTTTTAACGGGTTTAAGCTTTTAGCCCGTAGACGCGGAGCGGCTTCTCTTAGAGTACTTTTAGTTCAGGGCTGTACTATAATTTCTCATCTGGAACACCTGTGACATCTAGACCCATCGCCCCACAAACAGTCTGAAGCGAAACGCCTAACTCACGAGCTAGAGCAACCGCCCTGTCAATTCGTGGCAGCTTAATCCCATTTTCCCAATCGTAAATTTGGCGTTCAGAAACTCCGATGCGCCTTCCTAGCTCAGAGCGAGTCAGTTTAGCCGCTTCTCTGAGAAGCCTTAATTCAGATTTCCCTTCGTTGAGATCACTCATTATCCGCCGATTGAGATTTAGGTATACCAAACTCGTCTGGCATATCCTCCAAACTCCATTTCAGCAGCCGACAAAGGGCTTTAACTTCACGGGGAGTCATCTTTGGCTCATATATGCCTGTCTCCCAGTTGCTAATGGTTTGATCCGTCTTTCCTAGAGCTAGGGCAATGTCTCTTTGAGTTAAGCCTAGTTCCTCTCGCCGTTTTCTTAAGCGTGACTCTCGATCTTGCTGTCGTTCTTCCTTCATGTTGTCCAAACAATATTATCCAAGCAGGCTTGACAAAAATATTCCAAGTATGCTTGGATAAGAAGTGTGGGATAAATAAGCAGGCGATCTAAAAGCCAAAGTCTGGAGCTTTTGTCTCCAGAGCTTCCCAGATGCCTGTCCATTTCTCAGTGTCTTATAGAATCGTCATTCTACCAATACTTTACCAGTGACCAGTGGTCGCTCACTCTGTTATGTCTTCTGTTTCAGCTTTCAATCACTCCCAGGCTCTAGACTCTAGGTGCTGTGCTTTATGGCGGCTATGAGTTCATCAAGGGTGCAGTTCAACACCTCCATCAACAGCTTCGTTTGCTCAAACGTCAGCTTAGGCTCAACCGAACCTTTTTCCCAAATGGAGATTGTCTTTTGCGTCACTCCGATGGCACTGGCAAGTTCTTGCTGAGTTAAGCCAGCTCTTTGCCGCAACTTCGTTAGTGTGAGTCGAGCATTTTTTTCAGGCATTATACTTTAGAGTATATTGTGGCAAGCAATATACTCAGACATTATCAGCAGATTGCGATCGCGGTGGTGCTAAGTCATCAGGCAAATCATCAATCGTCCACTGCAATACTCGACAAAGTGCTTTTACTTGCGGCAAGGTCAGCTTGGCTTCCCTGTACCGTCCCGTTTCCCAGTTACTTACAGTTTGCACAGATACATTGACAGCTACAGCCACATCCCTTTGAGTCAAACCCAACTGATCTCTGCGGCTTTTTAGGGGGGATTCCTGCTCTACCTCTTGTTTTTCGGTCATTTCAGCTTAAATATAATTCCCTTATATAAGCTGCTTGACATCTTGACTATAAGCAGCTTATATTAGGGATGGCATAACTAAAGGTTAGGTAATTGCAAAGCTGCTTTACAGCTCGTTAATTGCCCTCCCAATTTCAACACAACATCAAAGACCAGACAACTTAAACAGCTCCGTCAAGATACGGCGTGGCTGACTGGTCTTTCCTTTTCAGTGTCTCATCTTAACCAAATATCCATGAAAAAATCCCCAGCGACGGAAGCTCATCGCGTCGCCACAGATACTGCTGCCATAAAATCCGCCCTCCAACAACAGGGCTACACCACCCGCAAGCGACCCAAACAAGCCGCTTGGACAATTCTCAATCAGCGCGGAACTGGCAGAAAACCCCAGGAGTGCTATCTGCTGACCTATCAGCCTGCCCCTGTCAGCACCTGGATACTCCACCCCCAAACCAATGAACCTCACCGCAAAACTCTCTTGACTCTGATTCACACTGCTTTAGCCAAACAACCCACAACGAGGAAAATCTCATGAGTTATAAGGATCAACTCAAACCCTGGTGCATCGTTCATCGCCTTCCCAAACTGCAAAACGCGATTATCCTGCGCTGTCGCCGTCGCAGTGATGCCGAAGCCTACCTGCGTATCTTTCAAGCCAATAATCCTACAGCTAGTTATCAAATTGTATTTGACGTCACCCCAGAAGCCACAGCAAATCAGCGCCTAATCCTGAAATCTTACCCCAACAGTTAATCCTCATATCCCCCAAACTCCCAATAACCCATGTTTGGACGAAGGGCGGGTTTTGCCTTTGAAGTTATCGGTAGATACCAAAATTAAACGGCTAAACCCGCCCCTACAACTGATATGCCATGGCATATCTCTACCTATTGCGATCGCTAACTTTGGTTACTAGACCGATGCTTTAGGGGGATCGAAAACTCGCCAAATCAGCAAACTGATATCATGACACCTTTATTTCGCCGCCTCCAACCCGCCCAGAAATTCCGCATCAGCCTCGCCACGATCGCTCAATTCTTAAAAATTCCTAAACACCTAATCGTGCGTGTGGAATCCTGGGCATATATCGTCTTTGTTCATCGCCGCGATAAAGGCGGACAATTCATCAGTTATCGTCAATTACGCCAATGGTTCAACGCCATCGCCTGCCAAATTCAACACTGCACCACCTGCCAACAACTGCGGCAATTGTGGCTTGCAATTGAGAGCGATCGCAAACGGCATCATAAACAATACAATCACCAGCATGTCTCCTGGTTATACAATCTCTGGACACAGCACTGGCAAAGGCTTGGGTATGAACAACCGATGATCTCCTAACCTGGAGACGCTTGCATCACGATATCCCTGGAGAAAGAATCCATCTGGGAACCTGCGATCGCGGATTCCGTTCACCTCCTCAAGATTTTCGTACATAAAAGTTAATTTTAACGAAAGTGATTGCATCTATTTATTTTACATAATCAAAACTTTAACCTTAGACGACAAAGTAAACTTCAACTCAAAAAAACTATAGAGTTTAGATTATCAGACGATCACAGCTTCATGGATAACAGACAACGAATTGTTTTACATAATTTAATAATATTTGATTTATAACTTTAGATAGATAAAACTGGAGCGCTATGTTCCTAAGGTTGTAGGACAAGTGAATGGAGGCGGTCATAGATAGAGAATTGGTAGAAACTAATGCATGACCACCATCCTATTGCTTTTTGCAGTAAGAACGAAAGGAGAATTTGATGGTAACCGCCACAGCACCAGAACAAAAGGTGAAAATCGGTCCGACTCAGTTGTTAATTAACAACGAATGGGTGGAAAGCACCACGGGTCGCCGATTTGAGACGATCAATCCCGCCACAGGAGAGGTCATCTGTGATGTGGCTGAAGCAGATGCGCCAGATGTAGATAGGGCGGTGCAAGCAGCGCGGGCAGCATTTGAGAATGGGGAATGGCGCACCATGTCCGCCAGCAGTCGGGGACGATTACTCTATAAACTGGCAGATTTAATTGAGCAGAACAAAGAAGAACTAGCACGGTTAGAAAGCCTTGATAACGGCAAACCTCTAGGTGAGTCGATGAATGGTGACTTACCGTTAACCATTGCTTGCTACCGCTATTATGCAGGTTGGGCAGATAAAATTGAGGGCAAAACGATTCCGATTAATGGTCCTTACTTCTGCTATACGCGACACGAACCTGTGGGAGTTGTGGGTCAAATTATTCCCTGGAACTTCCCCTTGTTAATGCAAGCCTGGAAACTAGCACCAGCATTGGCGGCTGGTAATACAGTAATTCTAAAAGTAGCAGAACAAACGCCCCTAACCGCATTGCGAGTGGGTGAACTGATTCTGGAAGCGGGTTTCCCACCGGGCGTTGTGAATATTCTACCCGGTTATGGACCCACGGCAGGCGGTGCGATCGCGTCTCATCCTGATATCAATAAATTAGCCTTTACGGGTTCAACAGAGGTGGGACATTTGGTTATGGAACAAGCCGCCAAAACCAACCTCAAGCGCGTCACCTTAGAATTAGGCGGTAAAAGTCCCAATATCGTCTTTGCGGACGCTGATATGGATGCGGCGATTGAAGGTGCCCACCATGGTCTATTTTTCAACCAAGGTCAATGTTGTAATGCGGGTTCACGAGTCTTCGTGGAAGAAAAATGCTACGACGAGTTTGTGGCTAAATGTGTAGAACGGGCAAAACAGCGCACTGTCGGTGATCCTTTTGATGCCAATACCAAGCAAGGACCCCAAGTGGATCAGGCTCAATTTGATAAAATCATGAGCTACATTGAAGCCGGACAGCGAGAAGGGGCAAAGATGCTGTGTGGCGGAAATCAAATTGGCGATCGCGGTTTCTTTGTTGAACCGACTGTCTTTGCTGATGTGGATAACTCCATGAAGATTGCCCAAGAGGAAATCTTTGGTCCCGTGATGAGCATTATTAAGTTTAAAGACATCGATGAAGCGATTCGTCTGGGAAACACCACCATGTACGGACTCGCCGCAGGTGTGTGGACCAAAGACATAGCCAAAGCCCACGCGATCGCTCATAATCTGCGTGCGGGTACAGTTTGGGTCAATTGCTACCACGTCTTTGACGCGGCTGCACCCTTTGGTGGATTTAAACAGTCTGGCATAGGTCGCGAATTAGGTGAATATTGTTTAGAGAATTACACTGAAGTGAAAACTGTGACCGTGCAACTGTAGGCGACAATATCATAACAGTGGGATGGGGGAGTTGTTAGTTGATTAAAAACTAATGATTCCCCTATCTCTACCTGAGTTAAAAGTAAAAAAACTCTTGTCACCAAGGTGACAAGTAGTTATAAGTAGTTGCAAAAGTAGACAGGATTTTAACTGGATTGCTAAAAAAGCTGATCAGGTTGATGCCAAGTATCCTAAATTTGAGAACCGTCCACTCCCGGCTAAATAGGGGCTGCTGAATAAGTTAGGACTTACGCAAAACCTCTATTGGTAGGGTGTGTTAGCGTAGCGTAACGCACCTTTACCACCACTTACAAGCCGAATCTAATTCATCAAATAAATTAAATCAGGACACGATACTATCGTGTCCCTACCGAATTAATCCCCCCTAAGCTGCGGTAGGGGTACGGCATTGCCGTGCCCTATTATAGGGCTTGCTGCATTAATCTGAAAGCTATACTATACAATGCGTTTAAGCCATTTTCCCACCCAACAAGTGCAAAGTTGTAGGTTGGGTTGAGCGAAGTCGAAACCCAACAGAATCTAGGGGGGAATAAGCGTACTAAAAGAACACGTTACCCCATAGTCAAAAAAGGGAAAGCAACACACAAAAAACGCAATCAGTCAATGCAAGTTTATGGTGGTGGATGACGACCAAATAATTCCTCTTGTGTCCTAATCGCCAACATTGTTGCTCGATTCAAATCAAGTGCTTGTACCGTTGCTCGACCTGTAGCTGTCAACCCGACAACTTGCACACCGTTCCAATCAAAGTGTTCTTTCCATACCTGTCGGCGAGGATTAAAAATGGAGACAACTTCACCCGTTTCCGAGTCCTCAAGCTTTTGCCGTGCGCCTTTACGAAGTGAGCAGGAGACACAAGCAAGAGCCAAGTTTTCAGCAATCGTCTCGCCACCAGCTACGACAGGAACAATATGGTCGATATGGAAAGTCGCTACTTGACCAATTTGTGATATACCACAATATTCACAGCGGTTATCTGCTCTTTGAATGACTAATCGGCGGAGAGAAGCTGGAATTGTTGCCATCTATGCTTGCTTCATCACCCGTGTTGATTGCAAACGCAGTAAAGATAAAAATTCCACCAGTTCAACCAGTCCTTCTGCTTCCTGTCGTTCTGCCTGAGACAGGGTATAGCCCTCATCCTGACGATCCAACAAAAATTGTAAGCGTGCGTGAACCGCTTGGGGAAGCTGGAATCGGGTTAGTTCAATAGGAATTTCGACGATTTCGGGCATAGAACTGCACTATTCTTTTGGAGGATGCCAAAGCGAGCTATTGTTGTTATATCACATTAGGAGACCTAACATACTCCCAAGATTCAGAGCATCTTTTGCGCCGTCGCCGGAGAATACCGCTTATTAAGCGCCACTCTCACCGCTGCGGTATGCTGATATTTTAACCCTAAGCTGCGGTAGGGAACAATGACTACTTAACCTGGATTTGGTAGAAAAAGTTGTCAATATACTCAGAGGTTAACGTATGGTTTATACGTCATCTCAACTTCTAAGTTTTGAGGAATTTATCGCCCACTATAGCAACAATCCGCGCTATGAATTGGCGGATGGAGAATTAATTGACAGGGAACCCACTAGACCGCATGAAACAGTCGCGGGAAAATTAGCCAGTAAACTTAGTATTGAGTTAGAAAAACAAGGACATCCCTGGTTTATTCCACGCACCTGTATTGTTAGACCTTTTACAGATGCGGCGACGGCGCGTCGTCCTGATGTCGTGGTTTTAGATGAGACAGCATTAGTGAATGAGCCATTATGGGAGCGAGAACCTGTGATTACGTTGGGAACTTCGATTAAGTTGGTTATTGAGGTAGTCAGTACAAATTGGGAAACTGATTATGCCCGTAAAGTGGAAGAATATGCCTTGTTGAGTATTCCAGAATATTGGATTGTTGATTACCGAGGATTAGGCGGCGTTGCTTTCATTGGCAGACCCAAGCAGCCAACTATTACAGTTTGTCAGTTAGTCGGTGAAGACTATGTTCAACAGCAATATCGACTGGGAGAGCCAATTGTTTCACCGATGTTGCCCAGGTTAGCATTTAAACTTGATGATGTGCTGCCAAGATGAGGCTGTACGATTAACTTTATGTCCCAATGGTGAGACATAGTGAAACGCAAGTGCAGAATAATTATTTACTACCGCCAACTGAGTGAAAAGTTAGACAATACCTTACGACAACACGAGGAAAACTGGGAGATAATTGCCGCCGAATTGATTCGACTGGCTCACAACGTCCGCGCCGAGAAAACTGAAACCAGCACCAACCCAGTGCCAAAATCCGCCCCTTTTACAACGCCTTAATCGATACCCTTGATCCCCTCTCAGAGGAGATGATATGATATCTAAAAAATTACCCTTAATAAAGTTGCTCCCAATGGATGAAAGTCGTCGGCAAGACTATTTGAATCTGATTAATGCGCTGCTGAGTTGTCCCAGTGGCGGGAAAAATCAGATTTTGAATGCTCATTCAGATTTAGTAGATGCTGGGTTGGTAGATGCAATGCTAAGGGTGGCAAATGAGCAAATAGCACAGGACAAACTGGACGCAGCTAATTTTTTAATGAATCTTGCAAGACAGTTGATGGGAGCTTATGGTAATGCGCCTTTACCGAGGCAATTATCACCGATTACCACTTCTTCATCAATTCCACAGTCTGATTCTCAACGTCGTTTTCTATTACAGGTATTACAGGCAATCAACGAAAATCCGAGCAATTTGCAAACCGTTTTGTACCTTTTGCTGCAAAAAAATCTAAATCTACTGGATGATAATTTTGTCCGAGTATTGCGAAACTGGGCAACAGCTTCCCTCTCAAAAGTGAATTTAGATGAAGCATATACTATTGCGGCAGATATTGGTATTTTCAGTCAGCTAATTCAGCACTTTCCGGGAGAACGGGCGATAAATTTGGAGATTGCGATCGCTGGTTACGAGGTAGTTACTACAGTCTTTACCAGCGAGGTCTTTGCTACCAAATGGGCAATGATTCAAACTAACTTAGGAGCTGCTTACGCTAATAGAATCAAGGAAAAGCGGGCAGAGAATATCGAAAAAGCCATCAATGCTTTTCGAGGTGCTTTGAATATTCTTACCCACAAAGCTTTTCCTCGTGAGTGGGCAAGCATCCAAAATAATTTAGGAGCTGCTTATATTGATCGGATTAAGGGAGAGCGTTCTGAGAATATCGAACAAGCTATTGAGGCTTTCCAGAACGCTTTATTAGTTCGTACTCCTGATGATTTTGGTTATCGTTATGAATGGGCAGAAACTCAAACTAATTTAGGATCTGCTTACGCTCAAAGAATCAACGAAGATAAAAATGATAATCTCGAACTAGCTATCACAGCTTTCAAGAAGGCTTTATCAGTTTACACCCATACCTGTGATGATTTTCGTTATGAATGGGCAAGGGTTCAAAATAATTTAGGAGTTACTTACATCTACAGAATCAGTAAAGAGAAGGATGATAATCTCGAACTAGCTATCACAGCTTTTCAGAACGCTTTATCAGTTTATACCCGTGATAATTTTCCCTATGAATGGGCAGGGACTAAAACTAATTTGGGAATTGCTTACACTGACAGAATCAGGGGAAAGCAGCCTGAAAATCTCGAACTAGCTATTCAAAATCAACAGGATGCTTTATCAGTTCGTACCCCTGAGGTGTTTCCTACGGAGCGGGCACGGACTCAAATTAATTTGGCAAATGCTTATGCTCAAATAAGTAGCGGAAAGAGGGATGATTATCTAAAATTAGCCATCAAAACTTACCAGGAGGCTTTATCAGTTTACATTCGTGAAGCTTTTCCCCAGGAAAATACGAAAACCTTGTTTAGCTTAGGACTTGCTTATCAAAAATCAAACCAGTTACAGCTAGCTTACGATACCTTTGGCGAAGCGATTAAAACCGTAGAATTCCTCCGAAACGAGATTTGTTCCGGTGATAATATTAAACAGAAGCTAGCGGAAGAATGGAATAAACTTTATCAAAGCATAGTAAAAGTTTGCCTGGTAATGAGCAGCAACACTGAAGCGATAGAATACGTCGAACGCAGCAAAACCCGTAACTTGGTAGAACTCATTCTCAGCCGCGATCTTAATAACCTTTTTTCCCCAGACGTTGCTTATCAACTGCGACAACTTGAAGATGAAATTGCCATTGGTCAAGATAAAATTCAAACGGCTACCGCCGATGAACCAACTGCCCTAGCGCAACATCTCCAGCAATTGCGACAGCAGCGCAACGAATTGCAAAACCGTGATCTGCCTATTGGTTATGGCTTCAAGTTTGACCAATTCCAGGCGACTTTGGATGACAATACCGCCGTTGTGGAGTTTTATTTTACAGGCGATAAGCTTTTCACCTTCATCTTCACCAACAAGACCCAACAGCCCATAGTATTGCAATCTGAACCACAAGATATGAAACACTTTGAGAAATGGTTCAATGGATATCTGAGAACATATAACAATCGCAAATCCCATTGGCAGCGTCGTCTGAATGTTCGCTTACATCTGCTGGCGAAGATTCTACACATTAATGAAATTATTAAGCAAATTCCAGAAGAATGCGATCGCTTAATCTTAATCCCTCATAGGTTCCTGCATCTGTTTCCCCTTCATGCCCTACCCTTCCCCCACAACGGCAAAACAGCTAACTTACTCGATCGCTTCCCCAACGGTGTCAGCTACGCACCCAGTTGTCAACTCTTGCTCCAAGCACAAAAACGAAAACGTCCCAATTTTACCCACCTATTTGCCATCCAAAACCCCACAAACGACCTTGCCTATACCGACTTAGAAGTACAAGCCATCAAAGACTACTTTAACTCCGTTAATATCCTCGAAAAAGAAACCGCAACATTAACAGCCATCAATGACACAAACTTGAACGCAATCCACTGCGCCCACTTTAGCTGTCACGGCTACTTTAACCCACGCAATGCCCGCAAATCTGCTCTCATTCCGGCAGAGACTCAGCTTCACCCCCCACCTACCCAACTCGATCCAGAGCATCATTTACCTTTGAAAGACGGTACAGTACTTAACCTCGACCAGTGCCTCACCCTCGATGCTATCTTCAGCCTCAACTTAGAACAATGTCGCCTCGTCACCCTTTCCGCTTGCGAAACTGGATTAATTGATTTCAAAAACATCAGCGATGAATACATTGGCTTACCCAGTGGCTTCCTCATCGCAGGTTCTCCCAGCGTCGTTAGTTCCCTCTGGAGAGTAGATGATATCGCCTCAGCATTTTTGATGATTAAGTTCTATCAGAATCTCAAATCCGGCTCAACCGTCGCCATTGCCCTCAACCAAGCCCAAACCTGGCTCAGAGATGCTACAACAGAACAATTGCAGCAGTGGGCAAGCCAACTCCCCTTGGATGATGAACAGGAACTGCAATTGGATACTTTCTTCTATAATTTACAACCGAGTAGCAAACCCTTTGAATCCCCCTACCACTGGGCAGCATTTTGTGCCATTGGTCAATAACCCGTGAAAACTGATAGCATCTTCTACAACCTGTTCCAAGCCTTTCCCAGCATCTTCTTTGAACTCATCAACCGTTCCCCAGAAGAAGCCGCTAACTACGAATTCACTTCCCGCGAAGTTAAACAATTAGCCTTTCGCCTAGATGGTTTATTCCTACCCAAAACCAACGAACCCGACAAACCGTTCTACCTCGTAGAAGTTCAGTTTCAGCCTGACGCTTCCTTATACTACCGCGTATTTGCTGAACTCTTCCTCTTCTTAAAACAATACCAACCCCCTCACCCGTGGCAAATTGTTATCATTTATCCCAACCGCTCTACTGAACGAGAGCAACCCTTACATTTTGGCAACCTCTTAGCCCTAAACCAGGTGAGACGAATTTACCTGGATGAATTAGGAGAAGCCGCCGAACGCTCATTAGGGGTAGGAGTTGTTAAGCTTGTAATCGAGCCGGAAGAAACAGCCGGACAACTCGCTCGACAGTTAATTGAACAAGCCCAGCAACAGCTAAGGGATGAACTTGTTCAGCGTGACCTGATTAATCTCATTGAAACGATTATTGTCTACAAATTACCACAAAAAAGCCGCGAGGAGATTGCCGCCATGTTGGGATTAAGCGAACTAAAAAATACGAGATTTTACCAAGAAGTCTTTGAAGAAGGGAAGCAGGAGGCAAAATTAGAGACAGTGCCAGCATTGCTCCAGTTAGGATTAACTTCAGAGCAGATTGCTGAAGCGCTCAAATTACCGTTGGAATTAGTCCAGCAAACTGCACAACAAACAACCATTCAAGCTATGTCATTCTCTGAACAAAATGTTGCCACTTTCATTGAACTACTAACCCATCAGCGTTCGCTCTTTACCCCAGAACATTTAGCGGAATTGGAGCAGGTAGTCGAGCCGTTGCCAAATGATATTACAGAAATATCGAAAGCATTGTCATCATGGTACAAAAAACACCCTAAAATTCGTGAAGTCCAATTAAGACTTCTCCCCGATAATTCAGGAGAGAAAGCACCAGGTAGCAAAGAGGGCAAGGTTAAACCTCCCAACGACGCACTCAATAAACAAACCCTAAAAAATGCCATTCAGCAAAGCTCTTCTTCCCAGGATTCCCAGTCATCAAACTCTAGCTCATGAAGGTGGCTAACCCAAAACTGACACTCTACGCCTTTCATCTGCGTAACAATTTAGCTCAAGGTCAAGAAGAACCTGTTGAGGATGTGAATCACCTGTGGGAGCAATGTCAACAATTGGGCAAAAAACTTAATGTTCCCAGACTCGAATCTTTGCTTGAGCGTCTCCAAGATAGTAATGGCAAAATCGGGATCACTCCAAGCCGGGATAATCCAGAAAGCGATTATCTAGAATTACTCCAACCAGAGCATCTATTAAGTTTCTCCGCTATTTATAATGGCAGTTCACTCCAACTCAGAGGCGAAGTTTATCCCCTGCAAATCCACGATACCTATGCCGTTGACATCACCTTGCGCTATCCTTATCCTCATGTTGAAATTGACCAATTGGCAGGATTAAATCCCCAAGGTTGTCTACAAATTGCTCAAAGTAACTCTTTACTGGGACAAACTCTAGTCCTTTTTGCCCAGCCAGAGGGGAAACTCAACGATATTCAAGCGTTTACTGATGACTGTCTGACTGCCATTTTGCCAGAGTCAGACAGAAAAAACTACTGGCTTTCTGCTCAAGGCAGATTTTTAGGCAGTCCAATTGTTGAATATCGCAATAACCAAGAGAATCCGGCTCAACCTCATATTCTCATCTGGCTCAATTGCCACCCTCAAACGGAACCCTTAGAAGAAGGGGGAGATTACTATCAACCTCTGATTAATCTACTGTGCTGTCGCCATAAAATAATTTATGCCTACTCTCAATCTCGATGGTGCAATCAGCAGGCACGAAAGCTCTACAGACAATTAGATGGTAAAGCCAAAGGATTGCAGCACTTGCCCTCGGAGCCTACTCAAAGGCTAAAAACACTCAAAGAATGGCTCACCGAACTTTCTAAAACTGCTTTTGACTACGCTAACCACCTGCGAGATTTAGAACTTCATCGTACCACCATTGAAACGAATAACAAAAACTATCAATTTTGGCTGAATCAGCTTAAGGTTATTAGCCTTGAAAAAGAGGATAATCTGGAATTATGGCAACAATTTATTAGCCACAATTCTGAAAAATTTATTGAACAAATAAACACAGATTTATCTTATCTTCTCCCCAGTCAGCAACTATTCCAGCAGATGATAGAGACAATCAGGGGAATTGTTGAAACAGAACAGGCTGAGAGCGATCGCGCCACAGAATCAGCGGCTCAAAAACGACAACAACGCTTAGAACTGCTCATTACCGTTGTCAGTACAGGTTTAGCCGTTAGTGGAATCTCGTCTCAAGTCACTTCTGAACCTGTAAAAATGCTCATCACTAAAAATCAACCCTCGCATAGCCCTGAAGCTGCCATTCCCCTTTATCTTTCCTACTACAATTTCCTTGACGTGCTGTTTCACATAATCGTGGGAGTTCTCATAGCGCTTCCTGTAGGTCTAATAGTTTGGTGGATGCAAAAACGGTCAAATCGCACTCGTTAACTTCATCCGCAAACTCATCAAAAAAGAATCCTACAAAGCACCTACTGGGACAAAAACCTATAGCAACCGCTAAGGCGGTTAGGACGCATCTTATGGTAGAGACGTTGCATGCAACGTCTCTACAACATCCGGGTTAGCCACCCCCTTTATAATCTAGTCCGCGCAGGCGGTCTACCCTTCGGGAAGGCTTCGCATACATTTGTGTAGCAGCGATTTCAATCGCCTCAAAAAGGGGTTCCCGATTCCCTATTTAGACGGCTTCGGTGTTAACAGTAAATACAAACAAGGCACCACCAACAACGCACTCAACGTCGCCGCAATTAAACCAAAGATAATCGCACTACATAAAGGCATCCACGTCGCCTGACTCAGCGCCAAGGGAATCAAGCCAATAATCGTAGTTAAACTCGTCGTCAAAATCGGTCGCAAACGATCAGATACCCCATGAGCCGCCGCTTTTCGCACATTCATCCCCTCTTGTTCATAGTGGTTCATCGTATCCACCATAACAATGGCATCATTGACCACAATACCCACCAAAGAAATCACCCCAATAAACGCCGGAAAGGAAAAGGGAATCCAAGCTAGAAAAAACCCGCCCATTGTACCAATTAAGGCAAAGGGAATTGCCAAGAGAATAATAAATGGCTGGCGAAATGAACCCAGTTGCAGCACCAGCACAGCAAACACCATAATAATTGCCAAAATCAATGCTTGACCTGCTGAACCAAAGGTTTCCGCCTGTTCCTCGGCTTCCCCGGTAAACTGATAACGGTAACCAGGAGACCAAGACTGCTGCATCTGTTCCAATTTCGGTTCTAAATCACTGAGAATTTCGCCAACGGTGCGACTGGCGACTTTTGCCAATACGGTAACCGTGCGTTCTCCCCCTCGATGGGTAATCGATAACGGGGTTTGTCCCTGCACTGTCTCAATCACCGAGTCTGCTGCAATCACAGGCTGATCCGGATTTGAGCCAAAGAAGCGCACGGATAAGAGTTCATCTCGGCGAGTCGGACCTCCAACCTCTCCCCCCCGTGAGGGCCAAGCGGTACTCAGGCGAATTTCTAAATCCTCTTCATTTCCACCCAGAACAAAATCGCCAACATCATTGGTGGTCATATAATAACGTGCCTGTGCCGCCAGTTGCTCTTCACTAATTCCATAAAAATCAAGCTGTTCGCGTTCGGGAATCAGTTTCAAATCCGGTTGCAAGTCGCCCAAATTATCGCGCACATCGGTTGTTCCCGGTATTTGCCGTAATGCTAACTGAATATCCCCAGAAATCCGCCGCAACTCACTCAGATTGTTCCCGGTAATTTCGACTTGAATCGGGTCTTCATTTTGGGCGGCTTGTTGGCTGTTGATCACTAAGGTTGCACCGGGATAAGAGGTCAGCGCCGCTTCCAGTTGGGGGCGCAGCTTATCCACGTATTCAAAGGAGTTCAACTGGCGCTGTTCTTCAGGAACAAATACAGCATCAAATCCTACCAAATAGCTGGCTTGGCTGGGCTGCAATTCACCAGAACTAACTAAAGTACTGCGTCGTCCGACATATTTAATTACACTTTCAAAATAATCTTGAGAACGTAAACGTTGACCCAAGTCATCCGCCACCGCTTGTGATGTTTCCAGCGTGGTTGTTGGCGGCATTTCCACATTGATACTCAAATCCCGTGTATCGGTTTCTGGAAAAAAGACTGTGGGAATTTGGGTAAAGGCAAAGACGGCACAGAGGAATAAAGCGATGGTTCCCGCTGTCCAAGCCCGGGCAGTGGTTTGATTACGAACGGTATGGTTTAAACTCCACTGAGTAAACCGTTCTGATGCGGTTTCACTGAGTTTGTCAATGCGGGAGGTTTTATTTTCTTTGCTGACTCCAGCTAACAGAAAACGAGATAAAGGAACATCTACCAAAATCGCGATCGCAAAACTCAGCAGCAGGCAGATTATCGCCGTAATTGGCAGCAAGCGAACAAATTTACCCATTGTCCCACTAATTGCCATCAGCGGCACCATTGCCAAAATTGTGGTTAACTGACCAGAAAACGCTGGAGGTGCATAAGTTTTTACCGTCTTCAGCGCCGCTTGATTAAAACCTAATTTAGAAATAAAAATCGCCTCGTGCATTCCCTCCATCATTAAGATGAAGACATCCACCAACAAACCCAACGACAATACCATGCCAATCAGTACCATCGTATTCAGCGTTTGACCCGTTAACCATAAAATCGCCAATGCCCCCAAAAAAGTTAAGGGAATGGACAGTCCAGCAATCAACGCTTCTCGCCAAGACAAGGCAATAAACAAAATCACAAATACCGCTGCCATTGCCTGCAACGCATTGGTAAATAAGTTTTCCAAATCCTCCCAAATTGTTTCAGATTCGTCAGAAATAATCCGGTATTTCATCCCAGGAAACCACAGTTCGGGATTCTGCTGGGCGGCTTCAATTTCCGCCAAAACCCGATTAATTACTTCAATTGAATCCTGTCCAGGGACTTTCTTAATCCCCATACTAATAACGGGTTCAAACTGTCTCCCCTGCCAACTAATAAAAGCCCGACTTTCTTCTTCCTCCAACTCTCGACGAACCGTGGCAATTTCCGCTAAGCGAACCACCCGCCCATCCAGACGAGCGATCGGCAATTCCCGTAAATCATCTAATTGACGAAACCGTCCATAAAAGCGCACCTGCGTGCCAATTTGCTCACTCTCCACCTCATCTAAAGGCACATCGCGGTCAGCAGTTTGGATGCGATTGGCAACCGTCGTGGGTGGAATTTGTAGCGCGACTAGGCGACTAGGGTCAAGCTGAACTTGTACGACTTCATCCCGCGCCCCTCCCAGATTGACTTCGCTAACACCAGAAACCTTTTCTAATCGTTCTTGCAACCGTTCCGCCGCCAAGTTTAAAACGGTGGCGTCCAGGTCACCAAATAGGGCAATGGTGAGAATGGGTACATCATCAAAGGAAACTTGTTCAACAACGGGTTGTTCTGCCTCTCTAGGTAAGTTGGGTTCGGCTTGAGAAACGGCATCCCGTAGTAGTTGAATCGACTGATCCACATCCGCTTCGGAGTTAAATTCTACCTGAATGATGGAGAAGCCACTGAATGAAGCACTTCTAAGTTCTTCCAGGTTTTCAACAGATTTAATCTCCGTCTCTAATTCATTGGTCACTTGCTGTTCAATGGTTTGCGGATCAGCCCCTGCCCAGGTTGTGGTGACTGTCGCTATGGCAATATTAATATCAGGGTTGGCTTCTTTAACGATCGCCGCGTAACCGAGAAACCCGCCAATTGTGAACAGCAGGCTTAACAAAATACCGAAAACGGGTTTGAGGAAAAAGAAACGAGATATCGGGGATGGTTTTGTCATTGGTCATTCGTCATTGGTCATTTGTCATTGGTCATTTGTCATTTGTCATTGGTTATTTGTCATTGGTCATTTGTCATTTGTCATTTGCTCCCTCATCTCCCTCATCTCCCCCAGCTCCCCCAGCTCCCCCAGCTTCCCCAGCTCCCCCAGCTCCCTCTGCTCCCTCATCTCCCTCATCTCCCTCATCTCCCCCAGCTCCCCCATCTCCCCCATCTCCCCCATCATCCCTATTAATTGCGTTCAATAATCTCAACAGGTGTGCCATCTACTAAACGATTTTGTCCTTCAGTGACTAACAGTTCTCCGGGGGAAACACCGCTCTCAATTTCTCGCCGCTGAATGCCTGTAATTCCGGGTACAATTTGACGCTGATCCACCACTCCTTCTTCGGGATTGACGACAAAGACATAGGGGTCTTGATCACGATAAACAAAGGCATCTAAGGGAGCGACAACTGTATTGTCCTCGTCTTCCACAGCAATCCAAGCTGAAACCTGTTCTCCATGTTGTAGGTTGGTTGTGGCGTCCGTAATCCGAATGGTGACTTGAATCGATCGCCCCCCTGGACTAACGGCGGGGTTGACGGCAAATACTTCTCCTTTCGCACGCGCCCTTTCAATAATGGTTTGATTGGGATGTTCACCGGAGCGATCCAGTTCTGAGACAATGTAGGCAGGTTGACCGGGACGAATCCGCTGTCCACTGGAGGCGGGGAAGTCGGCAATGACTTCAAATTGGCTGGGATCGATGACGACAATCGGTACTCGCTCTAAAATACCTTGATAATCTCCTGCCAGTTGGGTAGACACGAGTTGAGGAGTATAGTATTCGTTTTCGCGAATATTCAGATAGGCAACAACACCATCAAAAGGGGCGTAAAGTCGCGTCCCTTCTAGGTCAACCTTCGCCTGAGTCAGTTGGGCGCGAGCCGTGGTAATGCCTGTTTCAGCGGCTTCCACCTGTTCTCTGGCGGCTTGAACTTGGGCTTGGGCAGCTTGAACTTGATCTTGGGCGGCTTGAACTTGGGCTTGGGCGGCTTGAATTTGGGCTTGGGCGTCTTGTAGTGTATTCTGGCGGGTATCAAATTCACTGGCGGGAATCACGCCTTGGTTATAAAGGAGTCGATAGCGTTCGAGTTGACTTTGCGCCAGATCCCGATTGGATCGCGCCTTGACTAATTGGGCTTGGGCTTGCTGAACTTGAGAACGCGCCTGGGCGACTTGTGCCTGGGCTTGGGCGAGATTAGCGGCGGCGACGCTTTTCTGTTCTTGTGCCTCGGCGACAGCCGCTTGTGCTTGGCTCACCTGGGCTTGGAGTTCCCGATCATCAATTCGGGCAAGCAGTTCCCCTTTTTGTACGCGATCGCCTTCTCGTAATCGTCGCCCCCCTTCCCGGTTGGCGATGTAGGTGACATCACCCGCTATGTCAAAGGTTAGATGCTTAAAGCGAGTCGCCCGGACATTCCCTTCACTGGATACCCAAGCGCGAATCGATTCTAATTGGGCTGGGGTAACCCGCACGGGTAGGGGGGAGAGTTGAGTTGTGGTAGCGGCTTCTTCATCTTTAGGCGACAGGCGCATCACCGATACACCACCAATCGCCAGCACTAACCCCACCAGGGGAATCAGCCACCATGCTTTTTTTAACTTGGTTTTGAGCCGAGAAGACTGGGGGGATTTTTTCCCATTGAAATCGTCTTGGTCAGCTTCGGGGTGTTGGGGTGGTTTTTTGGCAGTTACTTGGCTATCCTGTCTCTGTTGCTGATTGCCATTATCAACATGAGTATTCGCTTGATCAGGAGTGGTGGTAGTGTTTTCTGAAGGCATGGAAACCTGACGGTGACGACAATTGGAGGTCTTACTTTTAAAGTTACTCAGGCGTTTGAATATCTCCTCTTCTCTAAGAAAGAGTTTTGGCAGACTAAGCTGTCATGCATTTAAATTGGGTATTAGTAGCGAGCAAGATGCTCGCACTGCAAGGATTTCGCCATTATTGAAATTAAGGTTTAAATGCCGAACAGCTTAGGCTTATGCCCCTAGCAGCAGTAACATAAGCTACAAAACCGCCTATTTTTTTAGGCAGATAAATCCTGGCTTGATCGCTACCGTCATCTTGACTATGAACTGACCCCAGAAATTTTCTCTCAAGAAATGTTCACAACGATTGGTCAATATCAAGATTTTTGATTAATAATAGAAGTTTTAATAGACAGAAAATTTCAAGAAGCTGGGAGAAGCCCAACATGAGCGATCGCCTGAATTTTTTATATCCTCGTTGTCGCTATCATGGTCAGATGAAACCGGATTATCTGGTCTTTAATGCCAATTTACAAGAATTTGCTCAGCGAGTGACCACCATCTGCAACCTACAAACCTCAGGAAAATTGCCTCCGGAACAGGCTTATGATCAAATTCAAGATCTTTGGCAGCAGTTACAAGAATCGGGTCAGCATCTTCTGGATATTGATTAGACGCTGAATCATCCCCAATAAATCATCAACAAAGCGGCTATTCCTGCGACACCAGCCTACGAGGGAAGCTTAATGCCGCTTTTTCAGGTAGCAAAAATTCTCAAAAAAAGCAGTGATTCAAATCAATAATTTAGAGTGATATGGCAACGCACACAGAGAATTATACTCTCAGTCAGTTGCCCTGAAAAGCTCATTCGCCTGCTCAAGACAAATGTAAACAAAAATTACGTCGATTTAGCATGAAAAATTCGGCAATCTGGCGTAGGTCTAAATAGCCTCCTTACCTACACAATAAAGAGAGGAATAATCCAGCCTAATAGACAGAACACAATGCAAATCACGCCTTTAACAAAAACCCATAAAACACGGATATTGCTAGCGGAAGACGATCGGGTGAATCAGAAATTTGCCCTCCTTTTGCTCAAGAAACTGGGCTATCAGACTGATGTCGTGAGTAACGGTGCAGAGGCATTACAGGCTTTGCAGAGTCAGTCTTATGATGTCGTATTTATGGATGTGGAAATGCCAGAAATGGATGGTTTAACCGCGACTCGTCAGATCTGTGAGCAGTGGTCTATTCACGAACGCCCCCGGATTATTGCACTTACGGCTTATGCTCGGCGGGGGGATCGAGAACAGTGCTTGGCGGCGGGGATGGATGATTATATTACGAAACCGATTGAGTTGCCAAAACTGGTTCAGGCGTTGCAGAAGGTATCGGATAGTCATCAGGGGTTACATGGAGATGAGGGCGCAGGTGTTTTTCCGGCGTCGCCAAGGTTGCTTGATACGGAGTCGGAGGTATTAGATCCTAAGATATGGCAATCCTTAGAGAAATTAGCGGGAGCAAAAGCCAAGGTTGTCTTGAATAAAATTGTGGGGGACTATTTAGAAGATGCACCCGAACGACTTCAAGCCATTCAATCCGCGATCGCAATCCAAGATGCAGAGGCTCTAAGACAGGCGGCTCATAGTCTCCGTTCGAGTAGTGCGAATCTGGGTGCTGTCACCCTTTCCCATCTCTGCAAGGAGTTGGAAAACTTGGCAAGTGCGGGTATGAGTGAAGTCCCTGCGGAGCAACTGGTTCAGGTAAAGGTAGAGTATGAGAAGGTGAAAACTGCTTTAATTAAACAGATGTCAAAATCCCCAATCCCCATTTCTTAATCAGTAGGGGCTTGGTAACCAAGCCCCTACAGCAAAACCATTCTTGCACCGACCCTTCTACCCTCATACCATGGATTTTCAGCCCGATCAACCTTTAATCCTCGTCGTTGATGATGATCGTTCGATGCGCTCATTACTCAATTTAGCGATGACAGAAGAAGGATATGGCGTTGTGGAAGCGAAGGATGGGGAGCAATGTCTGAGCGAATATATGCATCATCAGCCAGACATGGTATTGTTGGATGCAGTTATGCCGGGATTGGATGGCTTTACCTGCTGTCAGCGTTTGCGTTCTCTACCAGGAGGCGATCGCATCCCGATTTTAATGATTACGGTTTTGGATGATCAAGAGTCCGTGGATCGCGCTTTTGAAGTAGGTGCAACGGATTATGTCACCAAACCCATCTATTGGGCGGTTCTCTCCCAACGAGTAAGGCGTCTCTTGGCGGCGGCTCAAGCTTTGACACAGGCGGAAAAAGCCACCCAGCAATTACAGCGTTTACAACAGTGGGATGCTTTATTGGCAGAGATTCTCCAGCGCTTGTGTAAGTCTACTCCTGTGTTAACCCTGCTGGATTTCACGGTGGTGAAGCTGCGAGTTCAGTTAGACGTTGAACGAGTCATCCTTTATACCTTAGGCGATCAATCGATTGTGGAATCCGTCGCCCCCGGATATCCCTCGGTGCTAGAACTTTGCCTTGCCGATCCCGGTTTAGAGGAAGACTATAAGACAGTGTACCAACAAGGGCAAATTGTCGCGATTGAGGATATTGAGCAAACCGAACTCTCAGATGTTGCGATCGCGCAACTGACTCCCTTAAAAGCCAAAGCCGTTTTAATTGTACCCCTAATCAGTCACGGTCAAGGATTAGGGGGGCTGTGTGTCCATCAATGCATAACCCCGCGCCATTGGGATCAGCCGACAATAGAGCGATTGACTAATCTGAGCAACTTACTCGCGATCGCGCTGTTCATGAACTTAAATTGAATTTTTCTTTTCTGTCCTAACCCTAATGCGTAGTGCTATATAAGTAGGTGGACACAATACAAGCTAACGAAGGGGAAAGCCAACGGATGCTTCGCTTTTTGTTCGATGGGGGAGAATTCAAAGCCTCTCTCCTTGTAGGAGAGAGGTTTGGAGAGAGGTTTTCCAGATCCGGTGAAAAGTAAGAGAGTTCACCTTGTTCGGTGTAGAGGCGGATTCTGGTTGTAGTACAACTCAAGCCGCGCCAAACTCTTCTTGCAACGCTTCATCATTATCATCAGCAATAGTGGCAACAATCGTAATCGCCCGAGAAATTTCTCCCGGCGATAGTTCAGCCACCGTGCGCGATGATAACACCACCACTTGATCATCCACAATCCCAAAACGGGATTCAAAGGTATCTGACCAGTTCATTTCCAGAAGCCTACGCATCAATTCGGCTTCTTTTTCTGCCGGGAGGTTCAGCACCGAAGACCAAACAGTGAATGTATCCTCGTCTGTAGAACCCGTTAGCTGGACAAAGACTTCTACGCTACCATACTTAAACTTCCAGAGATAGCCTTCATCGTTATGGCTAACCATAGCGCTGTCATCTTGCTCCAGGCTGGAGATGACTGTTTCGATGGTTTCTACATAGTTGACGGTCGTCTTGTCTTGGATAAACTCCGTGGAAACAATCTCCTCGGTTGACAAGCTTTCTGTAGACACCGTTTCTGGATTCGATTTTTTAGTGGTCATAAACGTTTCTCTATAGCAATTGACAATTGTATATAACACAAGGCGTGGTATTTGCCTAATCCGGCAATTCATCTCACGCCATAATCCCAAGATTTGGTGTTCTGGATACAGGAATATCCCTCAAGCTTATTTTATCGAGATCGATCCATAAAATAGTGAACTTCACGGCAGAACACCCGAAAATCCAGATCCCCGACGTCTTCAAGAAGTTGGGGATCTTAATATATTAATTGCCGAGAAAGGTTTACACCGTAGCGTCTTCAGGCTTATGAGCAATCCAATACTTGCTCATAAAGTGGTTTTGAGTTGTAATTGCCTCAAAACCCGCCTGAGTGAGGCGTTTGACTAAATCATCGGTAATATAGTGTCTGTAGTACGGTTCGTGGAATATCGCTGGGAAGTTTTCCATCATGGGCATGAATTGGGGAAAATCAATCGCCTGAATCGAGTCACAGATGATAAACACGCCTCCCGGTTGAATCACGCGGAAACATTGATTAATGATGCGTTGACGTATAGATGGTGGTAGTTCGTGGAAGAGAAACACACAGGTGACACCGTGGAAATAATTATCTCGATATGGCAGTTCCTCCGCCTTCGCCTGCATCAGTTGGGGTAATTCCCCGGGAATCTCCGATAAGAGTTGATTGGCTTTACGCAAATAAGCTGGGGATAAATCTGTGCCAAATAGAGACGCTTTTGGCAAACTTGCCCGAATCATTCTCAGAGTCCGACCCGTTCCACAGGCGACATCGAGAACTCTAATTTGTTGAGGAGGCACTGTATCAAAGGCTTTGAGTCCTTCCTTTAACGGTGCAAGTACGCGCCGTCGCATCGGATCAGCCGCCCCATTGAACAGAAGTTCGACCTGCAAATCATACAGGTTGGCTGAGGTATCACTCAAGTAGCCATCGGTTTGGTAATGGAAGTTGCGCCGATAGTAGTTCGGATAATTTTGTATATCAATCTCTGGCGAGAACTCCTGATATTTATTCTGATTAACCCTCTCCCAGATGTTCAGTAAATCCAGGCAAATCTCTGGATAGTAGCGAAAGAAGTCTTCCCAATGGTTATCAAACAGCAGGCTTTCAGGATACACGCCCCGCTCCACGTCCTGCCAATCGGTTTCCAGAATCTGATCAAGCCTTTGCCGAAGTAGTTGCAGGGTTTCTGGAGAGAGGGGTTTGGCTCTAAGCTCATTGATTGGGGGATGAATCAGATTCCGTAGTTGTGATGCTGTGTTTTTGTGTACCAGCGCAAAAGCCGCTTTTCCTTGCTGGAATGTTTGATATGCCAGTTTTGTCAAAGTATCAGCCATAAGAGTCATCAAGCTTGTTGTTACCTGATTGTCATTTGTAAATTATTGTAACTAAAAATTTAGAAAACTTTAAAGAGTCAATCCTAGAGTTGAGGGGAGATGTAGGCAGAAAAAAAGCCACCCTGTCAGGATGGCTTTTTTTGTCATTTTGTGCTAAACGCTGAGACTAGACATCGTAGTAGAGGGAAAACTCATAGGGATGAGGACGCAACCGCATCGGGTTGATCTCATTGTCGAGTTTGTAGGCAATCCAGTTGTCGATAAAGTCTTCGGTGAATACCCCTGTACTGGTTAAGAAGGTATGATCCTTCTCCAAATGCTCTAAAGCAGCTTCCAGAGAACCAGGAGTTGACGGAATTTTGCTCAATTCCTCGGGTGAGAGGTCATAGATATCCACATCTAACGGTTCGCCCGGCTCAATTTCATTCTTAATCCCATCCAAACCTGCACACAACATTGCAGCAAAAGCAATATAGGGATTACAGGTTGCATCAGGACAACGGAATTCCATCCGCTTCGCCTTGGGATTGTCACCAGAGAGAGGAATCCGGATGGAGGCGGAACGGTTTCCTTGGGAGTAAGCCAAGTTTACAGGTGCTTCAAACCCTGGAACCAAGCGCTTGTAGGAGTTTGTTGTTGGGTTGGTGAGGGCTAATAAAGCAGGCGCGTGTCTGAGTAAACCACCAATGTAATGCAGCGCCATCTTGCTCAACCCAGCGTAGCCATCGCCAAAGAACAGGGGTTTCCCCTCTTTCCAGATGGACTGGTGAGTGTGCATCCCAGAACCATTATCGTTAAATATTGGCTTGGGCATAAAGGTGGCAGTTTTGCCATACTTCTTGGCAACGTTTTTAATCACATATTTGTACACCATCAAGAAGTCACCGGCTTCAACGATTGGTGCAAAACGGACACCGAGTTCATTCTGTCCCCCTGAGGCAACTTCGTGGTGATGCTTTTCAATTGGCACACCACATTGAGCCATGGTGAGCAGCATTTCGGTACGCATGTCTTGCATCGTATCCGTAGGCGAGACGGGGAAATATCCTTCTTTGTAACGCGGTTTATATCCCAGGTTACCGCCAGCTTCTTCCCGTCCTGAATTCCAACGCCCTTCAACGCTGTCTACGTAGTAGAACCCTTTGCTCTCCGTTTGATCAAAGCGAACATCGTCGAAGATAAAGAACTCGGCTTCTGGACCGAAGAAGGCAATATCCCCAAGTCCTGTAGACTTCAAAAAGTCTAATGCCTTCTGCGCTATAGTGCGGGGATCACGGTCGTACCATTCACCCGTGCGGGGTTCTTTAATCGAGCAGATCATGCTCAAGGTTTTTTCTTTCATGAATGGGTCGATCCAAGCCGTTTTCGGATCGGGCACCATTGCCATGTCGGATTCGTTAATGGCTTTCCAACCGCGAATACTTGACCCGTCGAAGGCTACCCCATCTTCAAAAGCACTTTCGTCAATTTGATCGTAGTAAAACGAGCAGTGCTGCCAGATTCCTGGCATATCAATGAATTTGAGGTCAATAATCTTAATGTCTTGATCTTGAATCATTTTCAAGACTTCTTGTGGCGTTTCTGGCATGAATGACTCCTTTTGTCAAGTGGACTATTGTTTAGAAAAGTTCAAATAACGGTGGGGCAGTTGAAGTTCTCACCGACCTCGACAGACGGTGGTGTCTGTCCTAAACCTGACGCTTAGGACGACGGGGGAACTTAGGAATCAAGTGTCGCACAAACCAACTAGACATGAGATGAGGAAACGATACGGTTGATAATAGCAGGAGATGGAAACACGGGTAGACCCGATCAGCTTGCCTCCTACGTGTGAGAAACGAGACAAGATACAGTTTGGTGCGAGCTTTCTCCCTAAGCCGGGGAGCCGTTATCGTACTATCTCAGGTTTACCTCAACAACCTGATTGGGCTTGAAACCTGTCTCCTGTTCATCTGACTCATCCTAGGGAGAGGCAGAGGCAGCTTTTGTATCCAAAGTTACAGAATCTCATTTCCTGATCCTTGATATCCTAAGAAAAAGATTAAATTGTATTAAATATTACAAAATGCTAAGGATTGCCCGCCCCCTATTTGTCAATCCGCTCAACAATGACGTATTCTAGTCTAGATAAGCCAAGTTGCTTTGGGAGCAATAGTTGGGCAGTCCAGCTTATGTGTTCAAGAATGGTGCAGGAATTCTCATTCCAGAGACTTTTGATGAGAGCGTCGCAATAACTGGCAATATAAATAGATAAAGATATATAGATTGGGAGAGCCGACTCATGCGGGATGCGATTACAAGCCTGATTAGAAATTACGACATTACTGGTCGTTACCTCGATCGCGATGCGATCGATTCACTCAAATCTTACTTTGACAGCGGTACAGCTCGAATCACGGCTGCTTCTGTGGTCAATGCTAATGCAGCCTCAATTGTCAAGCAGGCAGGATCGCAACTCTTTGAAGACGTCCCGGAACTAATTCGTCCGGGTGGTAATGCTTACACGACTCGTCGCTATGCTGCTTGTCTGCGGGATATGGACTATTATCTTCGCTATGCCAGTTATGCACTGGTTGCTGGGAGTATGGATGTCCTAGACGAACGAGTCTTGCAAGGGTTACGGGAAACCTATAATTCCTTGGGGGTTCCAATTGGTCCAACTGTTCGCGGTATTCAAATTATGAAAGATATCGTCAAAGAACAAGTCGCTGCTGCTGGAGTGACTAATACGGCATTTTTGGATCAACCCTTCGACTACATGACTCGTGAATTAAGCGAAAGCGATATTTAAGTTTTCGCACCCAAAAGGGTTACAGGAAAGCGATGGTGATGGGGGAACAGGTGATTAGGGACATAATGACGACAACTGACACCAAAACCCTCAAAATACTTCGATGTGATGCTCTTTGGGTGCGAACTTAGTTTTCTCAGATCATTTACTTTTGGGATAAGGTGTATATTCCCAGACCAATCAGTCCCAGGGCGATAACCTGTCTGATGCCAAAGGGTTCTCCCCAAATTAAATGAGCCAAAAAAGCCACCGCTACATAACTAATTGAAACGCTGGGAAACGCTACAGAAACAGGGATTTCCCGAAGGGCAAAGATGTAGAAAAGGGAAGCACAGAAATAAGACGATAATCCCACAATAATGTAGGGCTGAAGAAAGAAAAGCTTATTGCCAATACCCTGCATCGCGCCAGCTTTAAGGCTTAGTTGCCCACCGATACCAATCATAATCGAAATAATTAAAGCGAAATAGGCATTCATGAAAAAATTCTCCAATGAGCGTTGAGAGCGTGAGTGAGAGTAGATCTACGGCGTCTGGGTTGATTTATGGATGCGGTGACATCTGTAAAAACCATAGCTTTACAGAAACCCGCGCAAAAATGTTACATAAATTACAATAAATCAACCGCTAGCATAGTGAAATAGAATAGGTCGATTATAGGTTATGAGTAAACGCGATAATCCGCTGGTATTGATTTTAGCTTTAGCCGCTACCTTGGGTCTGATTGGAGGGGGTCTGTGGGTGTTGAGTAAGGCGGCACCTGATCTAGTTCCTAATCTGTCAAGTCAGACTCAAACCAAAGCTGCCAAAGGTGAACTGAGAATTCTGGGAGATACATTCAGCGGCTATAGCACGTTTCGCAGTCAGCCGTTTCAAGAAGCATTAGAAGAGGTTGGGCTGAAACTGCGCTATCAAGATGAGTTTGATCAAGCTAAACGGGCTGAATTATTGAATCAGGGAAAAGCCGATTTATTAGTCACGACATTAGATCAGTTCCTGCAACAACAACCCGAAGGACAAATTATTGGCTTGATTGACCGCACGGTAGGCGCTGATGCCGTTGTGCTGAATACGAAGAAATATCCAAACCTGAAGTCACTCTTAGATCTTAAGCAATTAGTTGAGCAAGAGCGATCGCAAGGACGACAGTTAACCCTCACCTTTGCGGGCGATACCCCCAGTGAGTACCTGGCGCTGGTGTTGAGTACCAAGTTTGAGGCGTTTAAGCTGGCTGATTTTCAAGTCGAAAAAGTCACTGATGCGTCTGAGGCGTGGCAACTTTTACAAGATCCCAATCAGAATGTGGCGGTGGCGGTGATTTGGGAACCCTATGTCACCCAAGCCAAAAAACAAGGGCATACTGTCGTTTTATCCAGTCAGGATGCACCCCAAGCGATTGTGGATGTGATTGTGGCATCCAATCCCTTGATTGAGTCTCAACCTGAGAAAATTTCAGAATTACTGGAAGCCTACTATCGCCGAATTGATGTAAATGTTCGCGAACCCTCCCAATTAAAAACGCAAATCGCAGAAGATGGGGAATTATCTTCTAGTGAAGCTAGTGCCGTTTTACAGGGAATTGACTTTTTTACTGCCTCTGAAGCCCAGCAATGGATGAGTGATAATATCCTAGAAAAACGAATTGGTTCCACCGCCGCCGTATTAGTTTTAGCGGGTCGATTAAATGATGTTCCGCAAGCCCCCCAGAGCTTATTTTCATCTCAGTTTCTCACCAAAGCCGCCAATAATACCGAAACCTTAATTAGCTTAGTGCGTGCCGATAACCCAGAACTAGCAGACCGACTTTCTGGGAAGGGGGAAACCGTTGCTGCTGTGCCGCAAGTCTCCGCCCAACAGATTACCGATGCACCGGATATTGGCAACTTAGAAGTGCGAGGCGAAGTTAAATTTGGTGTCGGTTCAGCAACATTAACCAGTCAAGGGCAACAAACCCTGAATCAGTTAGCCACTGAAATTCAGGAGTTTAATCCCCAAACTTTAGCCGTGCGGGTGATTGGTCATACCTCAAAAACAGGGGCAGCAGCGCTGAACCAAACCTTAAGTCAACAACGCGCCCAAGTTGTCGTGAACTATCTCAAAAATCGTGGTCTTAAGCATAACTTTGTCGCAGAAGGCAAAGGCTTTAATCAACCCCTGTCTGGAATTCCGCCGACAGATCCCCGTCAACAGCGTACAGAAATCCGCTTAGTTCGGGTTAATTAAGGAAGTTTTGAGTGTGTAGGGGTGGGTTTCACGACCATTGGTGTCAACTTAAGGTAAAGAGCTTTTAGAGTGGGGGGTGTAGGGGCGGGTTTCACTACTATCTTTTGAAATGGTGCGTTACGCTAACGCTAACGCACCCTACACCCGCCCCGATCAAGTATTCAATGTGGAGTTTAAAACTATGAAAATTCGGACTATTGTTACCTGGTTTACCTTATTTTTTGTCAGTTTAACGATTGCGGTTAGCTGTACTCCTGCTACTGATGTCTCTACCTCTGAATCCCCTTCAACACCAGCCGTTCAGATGGGATTCAGTGCGTGGCCCGGTTGGTTTCCCTGGCAAATCGCTGAGGAAGAACAACTCTTTGCCGCCAATGATGTGAAAGTAGATTTGAAGTGGTTTGATGGCTATCTGGATTCAATTAATGCCCTAGCCGCAGGTCAGTTAGATGCCAATACCCAAACATTAAATGACACGATTAGCTCTGTTGCGGCTGGCTCAGATCAAGTCATTGTTTTGGTGAATGATAATTCAACCGGAAATGATAAAATTATTGTTCGTGAGGGGATTGATGAGGTCAAGGATTTAGCCGGAAAAACGATTGCAATAGAAGAGGGGACAGTTGATCATTTCCTTTTACTATTGGGTTTAGAAGAAGCTGGATTGTCTCCAGAGGATGTGGAAATCAAACCCTTAGAAACAGGGGCAGCCGCCGCCGCCTTTGTTGCCGGACAGGTGGATGCTGTGGGTGTATTTGCGCCGTTTACAACCAAGGCATTAGAACGTTCTGGGAGTAAAGAGTTGTTTAGTTCAAAAGACTTTCCCGGTGCAATTCCTGATCATCTCGTTGTGAGTCGGCAAATGGTTGAGGAACGCCCGGAAGCGGTACAAGCTTTAGTCAATACGTGGTTTAATACGCTGGATTTTATGGATAAAAATTCGGAAAAATCTTTGCAGATTTTAGCCAAACGAGCGGGAGTTACGGTGGAGGAATATAAGGAATACGATGCTGGCACTACTATTTTTAGTATTGAGGATAATTTAGCGGCATTTGAACCGGGAAATGACATGACCTCTCTGCCGTATGCGGCTACAGAAATTAGTGAATTCCTGCTAGAAACGGGTTTGATTGAACAAGCCCCTGATTTGGATCAACTTTTAGATAATCGCTTTGTCAAAGCCTATGCTGAGAACCAGAAAACCTAAATCTATTCGGGGCTGATTTGCTCTCATACACAATCGGGGTTGTCGTCATTCATTGTGAATGTTTATCCACAAGAACCCGTTGTGTATTGACCTAAGAAGATAATGTAGATAATCACAGCCAATCGTTTCTGGTAAATCCTAATGACTCGGACTCCTGAAAATTTGTGTACAAGAGAGGTAAAATCTTCTCCTCAAACACTGAAACCTACCCTATTTTGGCGCATTGCCGAAGATATTCCCAAATCCTTGACCTGGACATTGATGGTGTTGTCTATCGGTATTCCGTTTGGGTTATGGTGGCTAGTTTCTCATTCGGGGTGGGTTGAGCCTCTGTTTTTACCGACACCAGAGAATGTTTGGCAAGCGATTGTGTCACTTTGGACAAGTGGCGATTTGCCCCAGGATATTGTAGCAAGTGTATTTCGGGTTCTCTGTGGTTTTCTCCTCGCCGCGTTGATTTCTATTCCCTTGGGAACTTTCATGGGAACCTTTGCCAGTATTCGGGCGTTAATGGAACCGATTATTGGAATTGTGCGGTATATGCCTGCGCCAGCCTTTATTCCGTTACTCATTTTATACTTTGGTGTTGGAGAAACGCCGAAAATTTTGCTGATTTTCATCGGAACGTTATTTTTTAATACACTGATGATCATGGATTCGGTGAAGTTTGTCCCCAAGGAGTTAATTGAAACATCTTATACGTTAGGGGGAAAACGCCATCAAGTTTTACTGAATGTTATTTTACCCTTTATTCTGCCCAGCATCATTGATGCTTGCCGGGTTAATATTGCCGCCTCTTGGAATTTAGTGATTGTAGCAGAATTAGTGGCAGCAACTGAAGGATTGGGACGCCGGATTAGTGTGGCACAGCGATTTCTGAGAACCGATCAAATTTTTGCTGGACTCATTGTTATTGGATTAATTGGTCTAAGCTTCGATTTATTATTTAGATTGTTGCTGCGAGTATCCTGTAAATGGACTATAGATTAAGGATTGAAACAACTAATAACTAACAACAAATGAAAAAGCTAAAATTAACTGTTTCTCAACTTTATAAACAATTCTCCACTCGTAAGGATGTCACAGTTGCCCTTAAAGATATCAATATGCACATTGAAACGGGTGAATTTGTGAGTGTAGTTGGTGCATCAGGTTCAGGGAAATCAACGTTATTACGTCTAGTTGCCGGGTTGGATCAACCAACGGCAGGTGAAATCTGTGTCGATGGCGTGCGAGTTACTGGACCCGGTGCAGATCGAGGGATGGTATTTCAAAGTTATACCCTCTATCCCTGGATGACAGTAGCCAATAATGTGGGATTTGGTTTAAAGTTACAGGGACTCTCCAAAGCGCAACGACGGCAGCAGATATCCTATTATTTAGAAGTTGTGGGATTATCGAAGTTTGCTAAAGCACTACCCAAAGAACTCTCCGGGGGAATGAAACAGCGAGTCGCGATCGCGCGGGCGTTAGCCTGTCAACCGAAAGTCTTACTCCTGGATGAACCCTTTGGCGCGTTAGATGTGCAAACCCGCGAAGCCATGCAGCAATTCCTGCTGCAATTATGGCAACGAACGGGTACAACGATTTTGATGATTACCCATGATGTAGGGGAAGCGGTGTTTCTCTCCCAACGCATCTATGTGCTGACGACGCAACCGGGTACAATTCAAGGAGAACTGACGATTGATTTACCTCGCGATCGCGTAACTGATAATTCTGATGGACGTAGGCTGAACATTAAGCGTTTGTCGGCGTTTCAAAACTACACCGATCAGATTATTGAGTTACTCACCGATCAACCAGAAGCTGCACTTTTGCGGAGCTGATTGAGTGTTAATAGTTAGCTGAAAGACTTTCCACATTCCCCAATGTTAATCTAACCAATCATCAATGGGATTGGCTTTAAAATGAATCGGTGGTTTCCTGGTGTTAACCGTTGGCGGAGCCTTTTTTCCTGGCTTCCGTTGGGTTGGCGATTTGGATAAACCTGGGGATGGTGCATGACGGGCTGACGGTGGTGAGGCTGAGTATTTTGACTTACGACCCATTTTTCTACCGTTAGCCGCCGATTTATAACGCAAACATTCATGGGCTTCATTCAGTTCTTGCAACTTGTACTGGGCTTTCTGTTGTAGACGGGGATGACCCACAAAACGGTCAGGGTGCCATACCCACGTCATGTCTAAATACCCTTGGTGGACTTCCTCGGGTGAGGCACTAGGGTCTAGGTCTAAGACTCGGTAGTATCGTTCTACGTCTAACATCTACAACCATCCTCACGACTGATAGCAATATCTTGATATTGATAAAAATAGTAATTCAAGTTCTCTGTTGTTGTGGCTGAAACCATGCAAAAAAATACATCAGTTTAGGAAAGATATAATTTGTAAGTTTTTGTTAACGTAAGTTAACAAATTTAAATCTTCCTGTTTACTCAATTGTTGAGAGTTTGAGCGTTTTTATAGCGATATATGTCATATCAGCTCAAGTTACCCGTTCTTAAGTTGAACGACCATAACTAATCTAGAGGAGGGATGAAAAATAGGTAATTAGACGGAGATCAAGTAGTATATTTCCTCAGAGCGTGTTGAAAAAGGTGTCTGCACAGAGGAAGGGCGGGTTGAGACATCGCTATAATGCTTTGAACCTTTCGTCCACAACCCACACCTGCCCTTACCCTACTTTCTCAGGTGCTTTTCACACACCGTCTAGTCGTTTAAGTTGAGAAAACATGCAGTTAGCAGCACGAGTTGGTCAAGTCTCTCCCTCTCTCACCCTAGCGATTTCCGCCAAAGCTAAGGCAATGAAAGCCGAGGGCTTGGATGTGTGTAGTTTTAGCGCAGGGGAACCCGATTTTGATACCCCGGCTCATATTAAGGCGGCGGCGAAACAAGCCCTAGATCAGGGGAAAACAAAATATGGACCCGCCGCTGGGGAACCGAAATTACGGCAAGCGATCGCGAATAAACTGCGCCGAGATAATGGGTTAGAGTACCAGCCGGACAATATCATTGTCACCAATGGCGGTAAGCATTCCCTGTTTGGTTTAATGCAAGCGCTGATTGAACCGGGGGATGACGTGATTATTCCCGCCCCCTATTGGCTTTCCTATCCGGAAATGGTCAAACTGGCAGGGGGTACGCCGATCATTGTGCAAACGGATGCGTCAACGGGGTATAAAATCACCACAGAGCAACTCCAGGCGGCGATTACGCCCCAAACCAAGCTATTTATCCTCAATTCTCCCTCGAACCCTACAGGGATGGTGTATACCCCAGAGGAACTCAAAGCCCTTGCCCAAGTGATTGTGGAACGGGATATTCTAGTCGTCTCGGATGAAATTTATGAAAAGATTCTTTACGATGGCGCTCAACATTTGAGTATTGGTGCTATTGGATCAGATATCTTTCAGCGCACGATTACCAGTAATGGGTTTGCCAAAGCCTACTCGATGACAGGTTGGCGGGTGGGGTATTTAGCGGGTGCTGTGGATTTAATTAAGGCAGTTACCACGATTCAAAGCCACAGTACCTCTAATGTTTGTACCTTTGCTCAGTATGGCGCGATCGCAGCCCTGGAAAATCCCCAAGACTGTGTAGAAGAAATGCGCCTTGCCTTTGCTAAACGCCGACAAGTCATATACGAACGCCTGAATAATATTCCGGGAATTCGTTGTTCTCAACCCAATGGGGCGTTCTACGTCTTTGCCGATATTAGCAAAACTGGACTCCAATCCCTGGAGTTTTGTAATCGCCTTTTAGAGGCTGAGAAAGTAGCGACAGTTCCCGGTATTGCCTTTGGTGTCGATAACTGTATCCGTCTGTCCTATGCTACTGATATGCCATCCATTGAAAAGGGTATGGATCGATTGGAGAAATTTGTTCGCCAGTTAAGTTAAGCGGAGAGACTCTAGGTTCAGTCAGGGCGGGTTTTGAATAAACGTTGTCATCAACAGCGAAACGAAAATCCCTAAACCCGCCCCTATAAATTAGGTTCTCTGAACGAAGTCAAGGGTCAAAACTATGTCCAACTAGCGAAGCGAAGGATAAACACTCAACACTCAACACTTACAACTGTGACTTAAAAATTAGGAGATAACACTGATGACCTATAAAAGAATATTAGTCGCCCTTGACCATTCCCCTCAAACTGAGGGAATCTTTACCCAAGCCCTCGATCTAGCCAAACAAGAAAAGGCAGCATTGATGCTCTTTCATTGCCTGCCTGTAGAAAACCAAGGTGTAGGTTTTTATGGAGATATGTTTGGGAGAGAATTGGTTGACTTCTCCCGTCGTATGCAAGAAAAAATGAGAAAGGAAACGGATGAAACTCAGAAATGGCTAGCTGGCTATTGCCAGAAGGCAACAGATGAAGGTGTGGCAACAGAATGGACGTGTAAAATTGGAGATGCTGGGAGTGCAATTCGAGACTTGGTAAAAAGTTGGGATGCTGATTTAGTGGTTATTGGTCGTCGAGGTCGTCGGGGTTTAACTGAAGTGCTTTTAGGCAGTGTCAGTAATCATGTGGTTCACCATGTTCCTTGTTCTGTTTTAGTGGTGCAAGGGGTAGCGAATGAAACGTCGGAAACCTAGTTGGTCTTATGTCATTGGTAAGCATTGGATCTGTCTAAGTCTTTGATATCATAGAGTTCGGACAAAAATTTAACGTTAATCAGCGTCTATGAACGATAAACTTAGGCTGAGAAGTTGGGTTAATTTCAAGAAACAGATTCTCAGTTTAACCCAGAGAGTAAAATTAGCAGGGAATCACGGTGAGCCAACTAAGACGTTGATGCCAGGGAGGAGATTGAGGTGGCAATCTTTAGTCAGTTTTATCAGTGGTTTGTTAATCGTGATGGCATTGGGATGGCACAATCCGCCAGCATCAGCGCAACGAATTAGTCAAGCCAAAATTGTAGAGATTTTAGGGGGAAATCAAGCGTATATCCAAAACAAACCCGCCAAAGTTAATGCGGTTGCTACATTGGGACAAACAGTGAGTACCAAAGAAACACGGGTAAATTTGCTGTTTAATAACAATGCGGGGGTGCGACTTGGACAAAATTCGGCACTCACGGTGGGGAGTCGCTGTGTGCGGCTACGAAGTGGTAGAAGTGTCGTTTCGGGGGCGCAAGGATGTGTCGGTTCGATTACTGCTGTGACGCGGGGAACCGTTTATTTGATGGAAGTTGATGACAATGAACAAGCACAAGTGAAGGTTTTACAGGGCGAAGTCGCCTTGAGCGAACGGTATAATTTGTGGAACCCTCAGCCCGTTTTGTTACGTCAAGGTCAAGGGATTAATATTAGTCCGGAGGGGGTGTTAGGGACGGTAATAGACCTGTCAAAAGACGAAATTGAAAAAATTGTTACGGGGGCTTTGTTTGAAGGCTTTGATATTCAAATTCCGGGAATTGATAAACTTGAAGAGGTTTTGAATGAGCAGTTTCCGCAAATAGAGATTCCCGATGTATTAAGAGACAATGTGCCGTCAATTCCCAATCCTTTTTAAGCGGTGGAGTCAGGGCGATGAATCACTGGTGGCAATGGCTAGAAAAACAACGACGAAAACGCATTCGACGACGCCGTCGGAGTCATTCCCAACCGTTTTGGCGTCCAGAACTAATTGGTTTGATGCTAATGGCATTCTGGGCGATTGTCGGTGCTGGAGTAACGATTTGGCAGGGAACACTTATACAGCTAGCTGAACGGCAAAGCCAAAAGTGGTTCATTGAATTACGCGGACCCGTTGTACCGCCTGATGATATTGTAATTTTAGCGATTGATGATCAATCGTTGACGGCATCAGAACGCTACAGCAATCCCGTTGATCCGAATAAAGCCTTGGTTGTGGAGTTGCTAACACCACCGTTTCCCTGGAAGCGAACCGCTTATGCTGAGGTACTTGAACGGTTAATGGCGGCGGGTGCTAAGTCAGTGTCTTTTGATTTACTGTTTGATCTTCCCAGTGGGTATGGTGCTGAGGATGATCAGCCGTTTAAACAAGCATTAACTAAATATAGCGATCGCATCGTGCTAGCGGCTGTCTACGAAGATACCATTGATCCCCAAGGTTTTACCACGTTTGAGTTGTATAAGCCGTTACCCGAACTTTATCCAGATGCGGTGCAACTGGGTTTAGTCAACTTTTTACCCCCAGAGGTGGATGGGAATGTGTATCGGCTGGGGAATGAATACAGCCGAGAAATTCTGCAACCGTTGGGATTAGAAATGATTCCTTCATTTGCTAAAGCGACGTTAGACATGGCAAATGTTAGCTATCCACCCCCAAAAGGGAGTCAGGTTTTCTTCTACGGAACCCCAACTCAGAATCAAGGTGTTTTTACTACCATTCCCTTTTGGCAGGTTTTGGCATCAGATATATGGGACGTGCATTTACGAGAAGAAACCTTTAAAGACAAAATTGTCTTGATTGGCACAACAGCCGATGAACAAAATATCGGTGATTTTGTGCCGACACCTATCCAGTTAAACATGCCAGGGATAGAGCTTCATGCTAACGCGATCGCCACCTTAATGGAAGGACGTTCAATTGCCGTCGCTATCTCGAATCCATGGCTAGAGGGATTGTTTGTGTTTGTCCTGGTTGGGGGAACCGCTATCCTGTTGTATAAACTCCCCCGACGTACTGCGGCAAGCTTGTTTTGGGGATTGGGGATGGCAGTGGTTTGGGTAGGACTAGCATTTTTAGGCTATAGCAGCGCCAAACTGATTTTTCCCATTGCCGTCCCTGCGATCGCGATGACGCTCAATAGTTTCTCCTACTTTACAGCACTTTTCATTGGGGATCAAATTGAAAAACGTCGCTTCCGCAGTACCTTAGAACGGTATGTCGCCGCACCTGTCGTTCAAGAAATTCTCAAGCAGCACGATGATTATCAGGAATTACTCAAAGGACGTAAATTAAAAGCCGCTATTTTATTCTCCGACATTCGCGGATTTACCACCCTTTCCTCCCAAATCTCGCCTGTCCGATTAGTGCGACAACTGAATCGATATCTCAATGACATGGTTGAGGTGATTTTAGATGCTGGCGGTACCGTGGATAAATTCATTGGCGATGCGGTAATGGCAGAGTTTGGTTGTCCAGTCTCTGAGGGGGAAGAAACCGATGCGATGAATGCCATTCGTGCGGCATTAGGGATGCGAAAAGCCTTGCATCAGTTGCGCGAGGAATGGCGTCAGGAAGAACGAATTCCGTTATTTAATGGAATTGGAATTAACTATGGGGAATTAATTGCTGGGGATATTGGTTCTCAGCGTCGTCGAGAATATGCGGTGATTGGGGATGCGGTGAATGTGGCGAGTCGGGTAGAGGGGTTAACGAAGAAATTTGGCACAGATATTTTGATTACTGATTCTCTGTATCAGGTTGTCAAAGATGAGGTTGAGGTGGTGTCAGTGGGGGAAGAAGAAGTGCGAGGGCGGACGGGGACGGTAAAGTTATATAGTTTAATTGGGTTAAAGGGTGAGTCGCCGCAATTATATCAGCAGGTGCAGAGGGATTTACAGGAATTTTTGCAGCAAAAAGAGGGTTAAGTAGGTGGGGACAATAAAAGTTAAAGATAGAGAACTCGCTTCGCGAGAAGCAAGCTACGTCATTTGTCCTTCCTAATTATGAGTATTCAAGCGGATATTATAGCAACTGCCATAGCGGTTAGGATACATCATTTATGTAGAGACGTTGCATGCAACGTCTCTACAATGGTGCCTTGTTAGTCAACTGACTACTCGGCAGTTGTCTTATAACAAACACTATTATCAGTTGCTAAGATACGTTCACAGAAAATCACATCATCATCTGAATCAGGCTGCTCAACTCGGTTATACCAACTACTATCACGAATGTAGCTTTCTGCCTTTTCTCCATCTACAGTGACACCATGTTGCTCGGTAACATTGATTAAAATTGTTGTTTTTTTGCCGTTAGACCAATGAAGTATCGTATAATGTTCCCCAGTACCGTAACCTTGAGAAATTACACAAGGTTGAATCAGGTCTAAGACATCATCTTGAAATAAGTAACAAATACCTAAATTATCGGGATAGGGTCGTGCTTCAGCTCTTTGCCCAACCCAAATCTGAGCGAACAACGCTAGAAATGGCAAAATGTATATCCATCTATGTGACATTTTATTGATCTGAATTACATTAATGAGGCTAGGGGATGATAAAGGAGTTCTACGGCTCAATAGTTTTTATTCATTTTAAGCGATTGTGCCTCTAAATCGCTGATGCAGACTTTTTGATAAAAGGTGGTATCGACAGAAGTCATCTTGGAACAGCTTTTCACCGACTCCAGACCGATAAAATTACGCCACCAACACCTGACGCGCGGCAGCTTCCATTAATTTCTCCCTGTTGTTAATGGATTGAGTTTTGCTTCGAGTTCGTTAATCGCTCAGGCACTGGAAATCTCGTTCCCTCACCAATACAGCACAAACCGCCTTGGACATTAACCAAGACGGTTCGAGTAGATATATTCATTTATTAAAAGTCACGACTCTAGGCGTTCACTACCTTTGACCGCTCTGATGGGGAGTTTAGTCCCCCATTGGTAGTGATGAAGTGGAGGAAGCGACAAAAACTCCACAACCGCCTCAGCTATCGCGTATCCGGCACTGTCCAGACATCTGACGTCGCTCTCCCTCGATGTCCGACAATGGATCACAGCGGAACAACCTCCATCCAGTGCCGTTTTCCTTTTCTATTACTAATGTATCAACACAGAACCGGGAAAACCATCACTCGTGAGATAGAATCGCACTCAAACCTAAGGAGGAACTCAAATTCAGACTAGGCTCTATCTTTAGGAGTTCAACAGCGCGATCGCTCCTTTGAGGATTATTAGCTGTAATGCCTGTTATACAAAGGATAAAGACAAGTGCCGCAGGTGTAAAACCGATCAGTTAGTGGAGACAAACTGTTCCCTCACAAATAACATAGCTTGCTTGGCGCTCCCTTGAGTAGGACAAATGACATAAGACAAATGACAAATGACAAATGACATAAGACAAATACCTTAAAAATCCACCCCTCGCTTCAAATCCACCCCTTTGTCACAATAATGCTTATGACAAATCATCTCCGAATGAACCGTCGCCAATTCAAAATAAGCGGGTTGATTTTTACAACGACCTGTAATAATAACCTCCGTATCACGAGGTTTGCGTAACAGCGCCTCGACAATCGGTTCAACCTGCAACAGTTCCAAGTCAACCGTCGGATTCAGTTCATCCAGAATAATCGTTTTATACAACCCTGACGCTAACGCCGCCCTAGCAATTTCCCATCCCCGTTCCGCTTCCACATAATCCAAAATCTGCTGCTGTCCCCGCCAAACGATCGCATCTCGACCACAACGCTGATGATCCACCAGATTCGGGTAACTTTGACGCAATGCTGCGATCGCGGCGTCTTCGGTATATCCGCTTCCTCCCTTCAGCCATTGCATAATCATCACCCGGTGGGATTTATCTGTACTAATTCCCCGACCAATGGCTTGTAACGCTTTCCCTAACGCATTGGTCGATTTTCCCTTCCCCGCACCAGTATAAATTTCAATTCCCTCAATTCCCTGTTCCCGAGAAACCGGATGATCATGAGGAACCGACTCACTATGTAAATCCGCCAAATCCAACAGCGCTGGCGGTGTTCCGCGTCCCGTGACAATCACTTCCAGAGACGGCGGTTTATTTTTCAGGGTTTGCACCACCTCCTCAACCGGGAGTAACCCCAAATCCAGCAACGGATTCAACTCATCCAGCACCACAACCGAATAGAGATTGGACGCGATCGCGCCTTTCGCCACATCCCAACCGCGCTGCGCCTCTAACGTGTCAAACCGCGTCACTTCCTCTTGGGTAAAAAACTCACTTCGTCCCGTGCGAACCTGATCAATCAAGTGAGGAAACGCCCGTCGCAACGCCTCAATCGCCGCATCCTCATCATAGTTCCGTCCCGGTCCCTTAAGAAACTGTAACAATAAGACCCGACTGGATTCCGCACAGTTGATCCCCAAACCAATTGAGCGCAAAACCACGCCCAATGCGGCTTGAGACTTCCCCTTACCGATGCCATCGTAAACATGAATCTGACCCGTGATCCGTTCTGTACGCTCAGCCGCCGTGCGAATACCAATACCTGTCCTAGTCATTGACGATCCTTAAGACTTTACCCCAACTCAGTTTAGCGATATAACCGGGAATGGTAAGAATAATATTTATCCTCTTATCCCTGCCAATCTAATATAGTATAAACAAGCCAGACAGTTATCCCCGTCGTCGTTAGGAGGAATAAGGCGGAATGTCAGAGGTTCCCAGGATGTAACATTGATCGCCTCTAAGGAAAGCGAGTATGACGAACGAGGAACTGATACCATCGATTAAACGGAAACCATTATGGTAGATAACCTAACTATTGTTTTACCCCTCCAACTTATTCTCTTTCAAATCTTATTCCTGTTGGTCGCGATCGCCCTAGAAGCCAGGGTCTTGCACCGACGGCTAAACCTTACTCGTAAAACCAGTGTGCAATATGCTACCTCGCTGAATTTGTGGAGCGTTGTCCTGGGTTGGTTAACCTTTTTAGTTCTAGAAAGTTTGTTGCCTCAACTTTTGCGAATTCAAATTGTAAATTTTATTTTCTTTGATCATCCCCTAGGTAGTCAATTAAATACACCAAATCCTCAACTAATTTCGATTGGTATCATGATTTTCTTTTTTAGCTTTATTATCAAAATAATCGGATTTGAACTGATAAAGCAATGGATTCATGATCAACCAGAACAGTTTGAAATGAGTTCCGATATATCTAACAAAAGACCTGGCTTGTTTAATCAACCCAAGCGGAAGATTACCAAGCCTAAACCCAATCCTGCCTTTGCTTTGCTACTGGCTAATGCCTATAGCTACAGTGCTATTTTGCTGATTTTAGTCTTACGATTTATGGACTTGAATATTCTTGAATTGAATACTCTATTCTAAGCGATATTCAACCTATAAATACTGAATTTAAACGGTTTTCAGTCTGTTCTAACGACTTCCAAATTTCTTACCATTAGCTTCAAATTAAACCAATGATTAGGAAAATTTTAAACAATATATTAAATTGGGCAAATAACCTCCTAAGAACTATATTTGAAATCTTTAACCCGGACACAGCTTTCTCTTGGCAGACCCTGATCGGGTTAAGCGTATTCTCGTGGGCAATGTCATTTCTGGCGACGAATATTTTTACAATTATATTAGCGAGTTTTAGTTGGTGGTTTTTAATTTTAGGTGTCTATTGGGCAACAACTAGCAATAAAGACATCAGCATTGGTAAAATCCTCTTAAGTCCCTGGATTACAGGTGCGTTGGTTACCATTTATATTTTTGGCATTGTTACAGGCGAATTGCCAGCCTATGCTTTAGTGGTCTGGCCCCTGATATCGGCAGTAATTGCCGCATTGCCCACTTGTTTAGGTGAGAATTTCAAACCCAAAATTCCCGATAGAGACAAACGTCAACCGCTGGTGTGGTTATTCACGAGTCAGTTGATACTAAGCAGTTGGTTTCAATTCTATTTTTTGGTACAAGACTGGTTAGTTCAATATCCCACAATTGCGTCTGATACATTTGAAAAAAGTGCCTTTGTGGTCAGACTATCCACCGATGAATCGAGGCAAAGGCTACCCCGTGGGACGACCATTTTGGATTTAGTAGCATCTCGCTTAGAAGAACAGATCAATAACAAAGATTGGTCAGACGTTGAACAAATTCTTCTGCTTCGGGAACGCGAACAACTGATTGAGCAGATTGAGCAGATTGCCACTCAAGTGAGGCAAGAAATTAACTCCCCCGATATCAAAGAAGACAATTTGTGGCAAGTGGAACTTGGAGAGATTTCACTGCGGGAGTCGGGGTATAACTTAGAACTAAAAGCCTTTTGGGAAGGTCCGCGATCGCAAATTCAACCAAACTTACTCACCAAGTCTTGTCAGATAATATCCGTCAATCGCCAAACTGACATCGGTATTAGTCTTGTCAGTCAGATAGAATGTGATCCGGTAGAAGGATGGCGCGTCGCTGAACCGATTGTTACCTCTCAATCACCAACTCTATAAATTATTGATGCAACCAATGAGTTGACATAAGACAAAGGACATCAGATAAATGGCAACAAAAACTGTAGGTAGAATTTGGACAATTGCGACAAATGGGTTTCAGGAAGTCATTCGCGATCGCATCTTTTATGTGATTGGCTTTTTTGCCTTGCTGTTGGTGGTTACGTTACCACTCCTGAGGGAAGTAGCCGCCACCACAGAAGATAAAATATTTATGGATTTAGGTCTAGCGGCGATTGGTGTGTTGGGAGTGCTGGTTGCCATATTTGTTGGGACAGGTTTAATTAATAAGGAAATCGAAAAACGCACCGTGTTGGTTTTAATTCCCAAACCTATCTCACGATCAGAATTAATTATTGGCAAGCATTTAGGGTTACTGGGAGTCCTAGCTGTTTTGGTTATCGCCATGACAGCTATTTACTTAGCTATCCTCAGTTTTAATGGCATTAATTACCCCTTAGGTAGCCTACTGATTTCAGAGCTTTATCAGTTTTTAGAGTTAAGCCTAATTGTCGCCGTAGCGCTAATGTTTGGTGTGTTTACCAGCTCAATCCTAGCCACACTCCTAACCTTCGGCATTTATTTAATGGGACATTTGAGTCGCGATGTGCAGGAGTTAGGCAAACTCAGCGAAAATGCGACGATTGAGACGATAACCCAGGGTCTTTACCTAATCTTACCCGATTTATCCCGTCTAAATTTGAAAAATGAGGCAGTCTATGGCTTGCTTCCTTCCTCTGTAAAGCTTTTAGAACATGCCGTTTATGCCATACTCTACACGATCTTGCTGCTTGCGATCGCGATTCTGATTTTCTCCCGACGTGAGTTTTAATTGGAGATTGGGTGTCCCTTCACTTCGCTCAAGACAACCGACTTTGTAGGGGCGGGTTTAGGGACTTTTTGTCGGCTATTGATATTAACTTTAGTACAAAACCCGGTTTGTAGGGGCGGGTTTAGGGACTCTCTTGTCGCGATTGATAGTAACGTTTGTACAAAACCCGGTTTGTAGGGGCGGGTTTAGGAACTTTCTGTCGGCTATTGATAGTAACTTTAGTACAAAACCCGGTTTGTAGGGGCGGGTTTAGGGACTTTCTGTCGGCGATTGATAGTAACTTTAGTACAAAACCCGGTTTGTAGGGGCGGGTTTAGGGACTTTCTGTCGGCGATTGATAGTAACTTTAGTACAAAACCCGCCCTGACTAAATGTTGAGTTAACTCCCCAATCTCCCCAATCTCCCCAATCTCCCCAATCTCCCCAATCTCCCCAATCTCCCCAATCTCCCCAATCTTCCCCATCTCCCCCATCTCCCTCATCTCCCTCATCTCCCTCATCTCCCTCATCTCCCCCATCTTCCCCATCTTCCTCATCTCCCCCATCTCCCCCAACTCCCCCTGTTTCCTATTTCATGTATTAACCAGAATGAAATCCCGCACAATTTCCACCACTTCAGGTGCAATCTCATGCCCCATATCCACCTCTTTGTACTGCATCGGCGCACCTAGCGCTAGTAAATAATCCCGCAATCGATGAGCTACTCTCAAAGGAACAACATTATCTTGTCTACCATGAACGATTAAAACCGGGGGCAAGGGAGGTTCAATCTCTTGAGGCGTGCGATGCCAATAACCACTCATTGACACTAAACCCGCCAAGGGTAAATGTAACCCAACATCTAGAGCCATGGCTCCCCCTTGAGAAAAGCCCATCATAATCGTAGAGGCAAGAGGAATATCGGTGAGACTTTCCAAAGACTTTAGCCAGTCTGTCAATAGACGCTGACTTTGTGCCAAGCCTTGATAGTCTTCTCGTTCCAAGTCATACCACATATAGCCTCCAGCCACCTGTGGGTGAGCAAAGGGTGCATTAGGTAGCAAGACATGGTAGTTAGATAGAGCCAATTCTGGCACTAGAGGTTGCAAATCTTTAGCATTAGCTCCCCAGCCATGCAACACTACAACCAGTCCCACTGGTTGTTTACCTGTAGCTGGTGGAATTGAAATCGTCTCCAAAGACAGGGGCTTACTCCTGAAAAATTTAACGTGTGATTTGACTGGGGTTACACATACTTTGGCAATTCCCAATCCCCATCGATAGCTTAACTATTGTTTGTATTATACCTGTGAGGATGAATACCATGAAAACAAGTTTTCTCATAAGACGCGATTCATTCGCCACTATCGCTTCCTTGTCAGTAGAGATAGTCTACGCCGGATCGGGATAAACGATCGCATTAAGTGACTTATTGTTTGTCATGGAATGCCTAAATTTCTCTGACAGTGGCGTTCTCTGGCGTTCAACCCGAGAAGATATAGCAGATATTGACAAAAAAATTTATCCTTCGTCCTGGAAAGACGGAGGACAGAATCATGAAGCTCAAAACGGCTGCATCTAAGATCTGGCTTTGGCTAGTCCAGATCCTGAAGTTCTTGCAGAAGTCGGCGATCTAGTTCCTCACCACTCAGCAACATTTTTGAAGCTACCTTGTTTAATGATAATGTGGCGATCGCTGTCAAAGCTAATCTTGCCCTGATTTTTTAACTTGTTCAGGAGTCGGGTGACGGTGACACGAGTCGTACCGATCGCATTGGCAAGGTTTTGGTGCGTCAGGCGCATCTTCAAACGAGTCCCGTCGGGTACAGGTTGACCCATTTCCTGTTGCATCAACCGCAACAAGTGTTGTAAACGATCTTCAACTCGACGCTGACCCGCGATCGCGAGGAGTGCTTCAGTTTGGCGTATCCGGTGGACGATTTGCGGTAATATCATCTGAGCCAATCGCGGTGAAGCATTGATCTCCTCTATAGAAAACCAAATCAGATGTACGTCAGACAATGCCGTCGCTTGGTAAGCACTCAGCAGAGAAAACCAACGACCAAAAAACATTGAAGGTTCTGCCCAACCTAGCCACACTTCTTCCCCATTCTGGCAAAGCGTACTGAGCTGAACTAAACCTTGGCAAACCTGCCAAACTCCTTGAGAAATTATGGGAATTTTGTCGCCTTTAGCATAAAAATGCAATCGACGTGAATCTTGAAGTTCGGCTTGACCAAGAGATTGAGTCGGGTTTACGTCCAAAACGGCTCTGGAAGTTGGAATCATGGGCTGCAACTCTCTCCAGCCAGATTTTTACAAGCTGGTATAGCAGGGCAGCTCTACTGTAAGCAATCAAGGTAAAGGCTCGGTAATCAACAGATTAAATCATCTCAATATTTAATCTTATGTACTCAAATTGGCATGTTGTGCGTCTTGGATATTAACCGATGAGGTGTGAGTCCCGCTCTCTACTGGGTGTACAACAATTAGACGCAAGTCCTTGCGGGTTTGGGGAAGGAGATATCGTTCCTGGAGCGATCGCCATTCCTGCCATAATTGATAACGATCGCCACTCAACTGCTCTACCAGCGTTGGCAGTTTCTTCTTAATTTCTGAGTTCAGACAATCCGACAGAAATTCTGCCAAGACGAAACTGTCTTGAATCTGTCCCAAAATACGCTGAATCGATTTAATCTCTTTCACATAATCCTGATAAGGCGTGTCATAAAAGTCAGTAAATAATTCCATCTGATAACGCACTCGTTTGGCTTGTTTCCGCAAACTGTGCAACACTGAACCCTGAACACTGAACAGTTCAACCACATCCTCTAAACTCAGATCCTGAGCCACCTGCTTCTGTCCGTCTGAAAGGTGTACACCCATAAGCCACGCGGGGTGGAGGAAAAACTGACTCACAAACGGTAACAGTAAATCCGGCAAAATCTGATCAATTGGAAATTCGGCAAAAATTCCGTAAGTCGGCGTCTGCAACCAATCTTGAAATGCCCGTTTCATTTCCTGATAGGGTTTATCCTTGAGAGTTTTCTGAACTTGAACTAAAACCTGGTGACGCCGTTTTTCTAACGTTGCTAATACTTTTTTGCCTATTTTTTGTTCAGAGTTGGGCAAAGTGGGCAGATACTGATTTTGTAGCGCATCTTGCATGATGTCCAAATCCCGCAGTTGTCCCAACCGTCGCGCCACTTTAGCAATCTTTTTCTCACGAGCAGCTTTGGGTAATACCAGGGCTGGGGCAAAACCGCTCACCACTGTCCGTAGCCGTCGCATCCCTACGCGCATTTGGTGTAGCGCTTCGGGATCTTTATCCTTGAGAACATCAGTTTCATACTGAACGGTTCTCTGGAAATGTTTTTCAATAGCTAGATAAGCCCAATAGCCAAAGAGCTTTGGGTCGGATGAGGCAGTGGTTATCATCGGTATGGTGTGGGGTAGACATCCGGAACGTTTGCCCCTAGGGAATCATATAGAGGTGAACGTTGCTTGTTTGTAAAACCTGTATCACAAGAGTCTACCATACTCGTGAATCAAAAATTGTTCTTTCAACTCCCAATAACAGCAATGAGAACGTCTTGGGGATGACTTTTGAGCGGAATGGGCATCTTCGCCCCATTTTGCCATGAATCATACCTTGCCGGATCTGACACCCAGGGATTATCTTTAAAACATGAGTTTTATCAATGTGGCTTCTTGCCATCCTTTGAGCCAATCGAAGTCAGCCTGTCGGCGACGTATAGTCTGAGGGGATCTCTAATCGGGAGACCGATGGCTATTTAAGGAAGCCCCTTTATCGCGACTGACAATTGGGCGATCGGTTACAACAACAAACTAACGCAATTCAACTCCAACGGTATGACGCCTTCTCCAGACTTGGGCGCAGCAGTAAAATTCACTAGGGCATTAACGAGCAGCGATTTTTCTAGCTTAATGCCCAGACCTGGTTGGCATGAAAATTTATCGTCAGGAAAAGATTTTTTGTAGCGGTTGGAATAACCAATATCGGTGAGCAGTTATCTCCTGATTCAAGATCGGGATATTGATTAGCTTTATATCGCTTCAACCACCTTTACCGTGAAGACCGTAGTTTTCCCCTTAGAAAAAACTCCAGTTTTCCCAAGGGACAGGGTATAAATAAGGTATTCGCTGATTACTTATTTATACCGCCCTAGACTCAGGAATTGGTGAGAACTAAAACCGTTAATAGCGATAAATTCCACCTATTGTTTTGGCTTTGATTATGCCAACTTTTGGAGGTGATACCCACAGAGTTGCCACAAGCTTATTTATGTTCATTGATTGCAAGACAAAGATAATCATTAATAATGATTAGTCTATCGAACTTGTTCAGGAATCATGGCACTCAGTATCTAATGTTTTTATAGGGATATGGATTTAATTTACATTAAAACCGACCCTAGAGAAAACAAGTTTACTCGTTTTGACGATGCCAATTTTTTAGGGCAATCTTATCCTTATTGGAATTTATTTGCGATTTCATTCATGGAGAATGTAAATCCCAATTCAAAACATTTTGCTAACCCTAATATGGATAGCCTGTAGCTAACAAAAATTCATAAACTTAAGCGTTTTTATGAAATTAAGTCAATGTTTAACTAAAGCAAAAATTCTGAACTTGCACGAAACTGGAGAACGCAATTTCCCCGGAGTTAATTTGATCAGAGCCGATTTAACTGAAGCAAACCTGAGTCGCATTAATTTGAGTGCTGCCCATTTGCAGCAAGCTAATTTAGCCAAAGCTAAACTGATTGGCGCTCAGCTTAAAGATGCAGATTTAAGTAAGGCTGATCTCAAGAATGCACTATTGATTGAAGCCACGCTTTCCCAAGCCGATCTGACGGCTGCAATTCTCAGGGAAGCAGATTTGAGTGGTGCGATTCTCACGGGCGCTACTCTACTTGATGCGGATCTACGACATGCTACTTTAATTGGCACAAGTCTGATCGATGCCAAAATGAAACGAGCAAAACTGGCAAAGGCAAACTGTACGGGAGCTAGCTTCAGTCGCGCGAGTCTCCAAGCCTCAGACTTGCAGGGAGTCATCTTAAATCGAGCCATTCTTAGCCAAGCAGATTTAAGGGGAGCAAACCTGAGAGGCGCTTGCTTTATTCGAGCCTATTTACATCGGGCAGATTTGCGAGATGCTAATTTAACCGGGGCTGACTTGAGTGATGCGGATCTCAAGGGCGCTGATTTGAGTCATGCTAATTTGTCAAGGGCTGACTTGAGTTGTGCGAATCTGAGTCACGCGAATCTTACGGGGGCTAATCTGACTGGCGCTCACTTGCAAAATGCGAATCTCAGTCTCGCCAATCTCAGTGGATTGCTCCTCAAAAACGCCAATTTGCAGAGCGCCCAACTCAGCAAAGCCAACCTAAACCGAGCTAATTTATATAAAGCCAATTTGTCAGGGGCTAATTTGCTAGAGGCGAACTTAGAACATGCCAACTTAGCTGAGTCGAATCTCCAGCGAGCAGGTTTGCTTTTGGCTTATTTAACGAATGCTAACTTGAGTCATGCCAATCTGAATGGGGCTAACTTAATTGGCGCGAATTTAATGGGAGCGGACTTAAGTGACGCCTCCATAGCCGGAACTATCATGCCCAATGGTAGAATACACTCGTGACATCTTCCTACACCTTACCCTTAGGATCGGTGTAGGCTTCCTTTGTAGCAATTTTACGGATTACGCTTCCGGCTCCTTCACTTCGTTCGAGGACAAGGTTTTATAGGTGGGAACACGCCCAGCCCAACTTTCTGGAATTTATCTATCTCGAACAATCGCTAAACCGATGTAGATTCAAGGATTTCCAGTAATCCATGTCGTATCCCATAAAAAACTCGTTCAATCAGAATTCGTTCATGTTCCTTTAAGCTATCTTTATACAGTAAAGCACATTTTAAAAATTGCTGATCGGAGGGGGTAATGCAGCGATTAATTAAAACCTTAGTCACTAAATCTTCGATATGTGTCTGAGGCAGAGTAACGTTCATTGACTTCACAAATATTAAATGTTCATTTTTGTTGTCATCATTATGAATGATTTTCTAGATCAATTTTGTGATCGTCCTAAAAGATAGTTTGTGATTTTTCTAAAAGGCAAATCGTGATCTGTGATCAGCTTAGGTAGTGATATAGGTCACAAATGGATAAAGATAAAATCTAAAATGGGAAGCTCCTTATGAGAAATTTCCCAGTCATCACTGGCATCTACAAAGTCTGTATTGGTGTTCAAAGTCCCTATATAAAATAGTGGCAGAGTAGATAAATTATAAGATAACCGTATAAAATAGTTTTAAATCTTCTCTTCCTTGTCCCTTGTTCTTACAGACATTCACCAGAATTGAGAAAGGTTCCACCGGAACATCTCTCCTCAATTCTGCCTTTAGACTAATGAAAAACACAAAACTGGGATTAATCAGTGTACTCCTCCTCTCTATCTCTAGCCCACCAATGCTAGCGCAGACAGAGGCGGCATCCGAAACGTCTGATAGCTTAAGAATCCAACCCCGTTTAGGAATTGGACATACGAGTTCTGGTGGTGGATTTGATGGCTTTACCCGCCTAGAGGGATTTGTTCCCCTTTTACAAACTCCAGGTAAAAATCTGACGTTTTTGGAAGGGCGACTCTTCCTGGATAACGATGATGCAAATTTGGGGGGTAATCTGATCCTGGGATATCGTACCTATAGTGCCAGTTCCCATCGAATTTGGGGCGGTTATATGAGTTATGATAACCGCCATACAGGTCACAATACCTTTAATCAATTGGGGTTAGGCATAGAAAGTTTAGGAACTGTTTGGGATTTTCGGGTGAATGGTTATTTACCCATTGGCGATACACGCCAAGGAGTTGGTGATGCTGGAGTTCGAGATATTTTCTTTCGCCGCAATTTCTTGATTTTAGAACAGGGGCAAAACAAAGAAGCCGCCATGGGAGGTTGGGATGCAGAAGTTGGCACAAAACTTGCTCGAATTGGTATAGATGGGGATCTGCGCGGCTATGGGGGATTGTATTGGTATGATGCGGAAGGGAGTTCAGAGATATGGGGATGGCGAGTGAGATTGGAAGCACGTCCTTCTGATAATTTTAAGCTGGGGTTGTCGTTACAAAATGATGATTTATTTGGCACGAATTTAGTGTTTACAGTGGGTGCGACATTTCCCGGAAGTCGTCCCCAAGGGTTAACGGATGATGATAATCAAGGTTTGGCACGATTAGCTGAATCGGTGCAGCGAACGAATGCAATTGTGATTGATCATCAAGATGATTTCCAAGACGTACCAGCGACAAATCCGGAAACAGGGAAACCTTATGTATTTCAGCATGTTGTTTTGGGCGAAATGGGGGGAGAGGGTACGTTTGAAAGTCCCTTTGGTATCGTTGAGAATGGGTTAGATCAAACGGTATCTGATGGCAATGATATTGTTTATGTACAACCCGGAACCAATCCAGGGATTCCGCCGTTTACAATTCCTGATCAAGTGCAGGTGTTATCTACGGGTCCAATTCAGCAATTGGATACTGTAGAACGAGGAATAGTGCAATTACCGCTATCAGGTGCAGGAATACTCCCCACGATTACTCCAGGCGCGGCGGCTTCGGTAACTCTGGGTAATAGAACCACCCTATCTGGCTTTTATATCCCCAATGCGGGTACCTTTGCGATTGAGGGAAGAGAGATTGATACGGTAACGATTCGGGAGAACGCGATCGCGAATTCAACTCAAGTGGGTATAGTGTTACTGGAGACGACAGGAAATGTCACTGTTACCGATAATAGTATTGATACGACAGATGGTTCGGGTAATAGCGGATTTTTTCTTGGAAATACAGCGGGTTCAGTTGATCTAAACCTGGTCAGGAATCAGATTGTCAATACGACAGGCGATGGGATTGGTATTATTCTGTTTAATACTGAGGACAGTACAGTAACACTTTCGGAAAATATACTTACGGGTAATCAAGTTAACGGCATTGGTTTCAGATTAGCTAATGCTGTCAACGTTGACTTTAATATTAATGATAATACAAGTCAAAACAATGGTAGTGCCGGACTTTTCTCTGAGCTATTTAGCAATTCCAATTCAAGCGTCACAATTATCAACAATGAAATTTTAGACAACCAATTTAGTGGAATTTCTATGGCGCTAATAGATAATTCTGAGGGAATAGTCACGATTACTAACAATAATCTTAGGGGTAATCAAGAAGACGGGATTATCATGGGATTATTTGCAGATTCCGCTGAAACGGTTACAGTTTTAGATAATACGCTGTCGGATAATCAGTTTAATGGAATTGTCCTATTTATGCGGGATAATTCTCAAGGGGCATTCACTATTGCCAATAATACTATTTTAAATAATCAAAGGGATGGGATTATCTTCGCATTCTTGGATAATTCCAGTGGAATGGTAATGATTGAGGAAAATACCGTCGCGAGAAATCAGGGGCGGGGAATAACTGTAGACTCTATGGCTGATGCTGAAGGAGAAGTCATTATCCAAAATAACCAGATTTCTGAGAATGAAACGTTAGGGATTGCGGGTTTTATGATCGGGGAGTCAGATTTAGACGTCACGATTGACAACAATGAGATTTTGAATAATGGTCATCATGGTATTGGCGTTAGCATTCAAGAATCTGCCACATTGAGACTGACGATCACTGATAATCGAGTGGATAGGAATGGCTTTCAAGGCATTACACTCAATTTACCGGAACCGGATGGTATTTTTGTGGACGCACTCAATAATGCCACTCTTCAGCTACTACTAGAAAGAAACACAGTAATGGATAATGCTCGTTTTGGTGCGTTGATATTAGCAGAAGATCAGTCGGAACTTTTCGCGGGTGTCCGATTTAATACATTTACAGGAAACCCAGGTGTTCTTGACAATGCCAATGGTTTTGTAGTACAAACGGGATCACTGACAAATCTTGAGCCGGAATCGACTATCTGTTTAGATTTGAGTAATAATACCAGCGAGAATGGTTTCTCTCTAAATTACATCGATCTTGACAGTACATTTAAAGCCGATACAACGGCAAATAATGGCACAATTTTGATACCACAATTGCCGGTTGAGCCGCTAGGGAATTGTCTGGTTCCGTAGTGGCGTGGTACACCTAATTTGGGGTTGCTGAATAAGTGTTGTGGGGGGGTAGGGAGCAGGGGAAGCAGAGAAAGCAGGGGGAGGAGAGGAAGCAATGATACATTTTCCCTGATAGCGGTGCAAGGGTATGAAAAGGTTTGACCCTATTTCCGTGAAGATGAGCAAATTTCTATGCTACTCAAAGCCTTGCTAACTAAGGGTTTTGCCGATCTCAAACTGCAAATTTTCAGTGCCATTCATTTTAGCTGTGTCACACCAGTCGGGTGGTTAAGCTGTTCGGCATTTAAACCTTAATATCAATAATGGGGAAATCCTTGTAGTGCGAGCATCTTGCTCGCTACTAATACCCAATTTAAATGCATGACAGCTTAAGACGCCTAACAAATTATAGAGACGTAGCCAGCTACGTCTCTACCAGTTTTATTCGTTTAGGCTGTTTCCAAATCTAGCCAATCCGGAAAACTATTAACGAGAGTCGGTTCCTTGGTTCGGATCGCCTTCTACACGCTTGTTTTCACCTTGGGCTTCCGGAATGGTTGCTGGATCTTTCTTAGAAGCTTGCTCTTCGGCTTGGGGATCTTTAGACTCCATACCTGTTGTTCTAGCTCCCGCAGCCGTTGTAGTTTGTTTACCTTTAGATGTTATGTCTTCTTGTGGCATAATTACATTCTTAATTTCGACGTTACGACCAATCTTAAACAACTCGGAGAGAATTTTCCTCTTCCTAAAATAGGATTTTGATTTATCTATCTCTCTATCTAAAGAATTAGTACGCTGACGCTATGGTGCTTGTGGAGTGGTTTGGTACACCTAAATGGATGCATGAGCTGGGTTCATAAGTTCGTAGTCAGGGCTTTAGCCTTAGATTCAGGAGGCTTTTCTGCCTGATCAATAGGCTTATAGAAAAATCCATAAACCTGCCTATACACATCGGCTGGGGCGGGTTTAGTCACATCTGTTGTCAGATAAGAAAAGATAATAGTAAAACCCGCCCCTACACAAGCGCCATACCCTCTTTCCACAGTGAAGGGTCAAAATTCCACCTTCCCCAGATTCAACTCGCCAATAACTGAGAGGGGGTGACTCGCCACAATTGTTCTAATTGTGACGCTGGCATGGTCAAGTATAAAACATCACCTGCCGCTAACGCTGTTTCCAATAAATCTCGACCGTGAAGCTTTTGATGTCGGGTTTCAATGTATAGAGGAACAAACTCAATATCCAGGGTTAAATCTCTCACCCTCTGTCCACAGAATGGATGCTTTAGCGTAATCGTTGTTGCTAACGCTACCCAAAGCGTATCCCCGGTCATACCATTGCCTAAAATACGCCCCCCTAAGGCGGCGGCGGCAAAAGCAGGTGTGGCTAATTCTGTGGGGCTGAGTACCACTTCAAAATTAAACACTTGCTGCACCCCTCGGGCAAATTGAGGGTCATGATTTCGCACCACGACGGGTAAATTGGGGGTTAAGGCTTTGGCACTTAAACTAATTTCGACATTGGTCATGTCGCTACTGGTTACCGCTAATAAAGCTTCCGCTGTATGGATATTCGCCGCTTTTAAATTAGTTGCCAAACTTGCATCACCGATAATCACCGGGACTCCTAAAGAACGGGCAACACCAAGAAATCGATTGTGGGTATCGGGTTCAATCACAACCACGTCATAGCCATGACTATGCAGTTGATTCATGATCTGGACACCAATACCCCCCAAGCCACAAACAATATAATGATGGCGACTGGGAACACGGGCAGCATCTAAAAATTGACTAAAACGAGTACCTAAAATAAAATCGTTGAGTAGGGCGTAACAAATCCCAATTACACCCGCCCCAACTAACATCATCACCGCCGTAAAAACTTTGATACTGTCGGGGGCTAATTCTGCCACTTCTTCTTTTCCCCCCGCCCCGGTAATCATACCCACGGAAAAATAGAGGGCGTCCACAATTGAGGTATTCAACTGCACACTAACATAGGTGAGTGTAGCGATAAAAATGGTCAGCAGTAGGGCAAGAGTTCCGGCGAGAATGGGTTGACCATGGTGCTGAAACTGTTTCAGGTTCGTGAGAATCTTGAACAGTCGGCGTAGCCACAACCCTCGACGGCTGCGGACATTGGGTTGAGTGCCAACAATCAAGCGATCGCCCGGTTGTAATGTTTGTTCTTGCACAACGGCAGACACTAAACTCACCTGCCCTTTCCAGGGTTGATAGTAGATCAACATCCGCGATCGATCGTCCCACAACTCACTCAACTGACGTCCATTCCAGGGATGAGAGTCATGGATGTATTCTTCGTGAATGGGCCACGTTTGATTGAATAGTCGCAGTTGCCCAATCGCTTGATTCCCCATCGCAGCAAAGGCAAACACCGGGGCGGCTAATGCGGCGACACTGAGACTGACATGATTGGGCAAAATCTGATCCAAGCGATCGCCTAAGCTGTTGTTAAATAGCCGACTAATAATCCGAATCCGAGGATTAAGGACTCGGGCTTGGGTGAGAATAGCCAGATTCAAGGCATCATCGCTAGAGGTGATGACTAGGGTTTGCGCCTCCTGAATTCCAGCGGCGAGTAGGGTGGCGGCTGCGCGAAAATCGCCGATAATCAGATCCTGGCAGTTACCCGGAACCAGGCGATCGCTAATTCCGACAACAGAGGCTCCCTGTTGCTTTAATAATGAGAAAATTTGATAGCCAGTGCGACCCAAGCCACAAACGATGATTCGGGGTTTCATGAATTTGTCTTATCCACAGACAGAGTTTTGCCTGGTCGTGTTTTGAACACCTATTTTCCTACAGATTTACCGCGACCATTGTAACCGAAGACACCAAGACTAGCAGAAATCTGGAAAAAAGTGATCCGGGTTGATCATTTATCCGGCAAATAGGGTGGCTTTTTTTGCGGTTATCAGCAGCAATCCCTGTTTATTGACGAAAGGAAATCCTTACTCTTAAACTTAATAGTAATTAACTAGAAAACAGTTTATGACCAAGCCTCCGATTCCTCCAGACCTACAAAAACTCAATCCTCAGAGGTTTAATCCCGAAAAACAAGCTTGGACTCAATCAACCGATGTTGTCAGTGACACAAATATCAGTGAACTAACACTGGTCACCTATAATATCTGGTTTTCCGACTATCATCGCCAACAACGCCACGAGGCTATACTGAAGCTTATTCAAGACTGTGATGCTGACGCGATCGCGTTGCAAGAGGTTACGCCAACCTCTCTTAAACTAATTTTAGAACAAGACTGGGTTAGAAAGAATTACTATAGTTCCGACACCACCGGAGAAACGGTGAATCCTTATGGCGTTCTCCTGCTGTCTAAGTTTCCCATTCATCAGTTATTTTTCTGCGATCTGATTAGCCAAATGAGTCGCAAATTTCTCTGTGCTGAATTGCGGCTTAATGGACAAAATTTTAATATTGCTACGGTTCATTTAGAAAGCAAGAAGAAATTTGCATCCATTCGCGCCATACAACTTGCTGATATCTTTCCCCTATTGGAACAGTCCGATCATGCTGTACTCATGGGAGACTTTAATTTTTGTTCCTCTTGGGAAGAGGAAAACCGTAATCTTGACCCTCGCTATCAAGATCTGTGGGCAGTTCTTAGAGAGAATGAACCAGGTTATACAGAAGATACGGATATTAATATCATGCGGTTACAGCAAAAACAGAAACATAAAAAAGTCCGCTTTGACCGCATCTTACTCCGTTCTGCTTCCCAAAGTTGGCAGCCAGAATCCATTGAACGCCTGGGATTAAAACCTATTTCCCCTGATTGTCCTAATGTTTTCCCATCTGACCATTTTGGTTTAGTGGGTCATCTAATAAGTAGGTAGACACAATAAAAGTTAAAGGCAGAGATCGTCATTTGTCTTATGTCTTATGTCTTATGTCTTATGTCATTTGCTCCCTTATCTTCCCTATCTTCCTCATCTCCCCCAGCTTCCCCTGCTTTCTATTTACTTCCACGACAGCGATCAAACATTTGTTGGTACGTTTTCTGAAGCTCTGGATTGTCCACCACTAGCTCTACACGCACGTTAACACAGCCGTGATTATCTTGCAGCGCGATCGCGGCTAAAAGATCGCTGGCTGCTTTAGGCGAAACAAATTCACCGTTGACAGTAGTCGTTGTCGGTAGACTCGTCTCTACACTATCGGCAACACCTGTAACTTTCCCCTTCCCTAAATCAATTTCTGCCAGTTGTTTTGGTTCTTCACCAACTTGTTCAACAATTAATTTTTCCCGCCGTACAGGAACTTCTACCACACGGGTTTCAATTTCTTTGCGAACCACAACTTCACCGACTTTCTGCTTACTGCGGTTAACGACTAACTTTTCTTCTAGTAAGCGAATCATGTCTTCTTCGACTATTTCTGATGTCTGATCAGACGGTTCGAGATCACTATTCACTCTCTCTTCAGCATCCATAGCTTTTTCTGAATTAACAACACTTGTAGAGGTTACTGACGAGTGAGATAAGTCCTCGGAAGGCTTTGCTGTTGGGGTTTCCCTTTTTTGATATACAGGCAAGTATTCAAGTTCCGCTGGTGATAGGTCAACAATTACAATTCTATTGTCTGGGTCAATTGTCTGAATGTGCTGGCGACTGAGGAGAAACCAGGAAGATTCAGCGTTTGTCCATTGGGCAGACATCACCATATAAAGCCGATGATTTTTTTCGACACAGAAATCCTCAACCCGCCCTAGGACTTTACCTTTTTGATTCACGATAGTAAAGAACGTGAATTTTTCTCTAAATCGATCTAATAGTTGTTTTATTTTACCCTTTGTATAACTGCTTTTAGGTTCTTCTTGGATCATAGCTTACTTCTCCAACTTACTAAACGTAGGGTGGGCAATGCCCACCCCCGTATCCACCAATTTATTTAGTTCAATCGGTGAAATTCAATCGCTTTCAGAATTCTACCGACGACCCTTGACGACAGGATTGCCATCTACATCAACTTCTAATTCTTCGCGGCGAACCGTTTCTTTTGCATCTACGGTGTCACGCTCAACTTCTTTCTTGACACCAACTTCTTCCCGGACAAAGGCTTTCTTATCGATATTCGCTGCTTCTTCATGAACTTCCACACGAGCAACTTCACCGTCGTGGAAGTCAGCACTACCTGGTTGAACTTCGCGGGCTGCGGAAGGTGTATTACGCTCAATGACCACCCGTTCTTTTTCTACAGGAACTGATACCTGAGCTGTTTCAGATTCTACGTGCTTACCTATAGCAACTTCACCGCTCTTGTAACGGTCTTTGTTGGCAATTAGTTTCTCTTCATACAGCTTGAGATTTTTATGATCCTGCTCAGTAGTGGCATAGAGTTCAGGCTCATGATCATAAGTGTAGGTGTCGCGATTATAGGTTGTCGCTTGAGCCGATGTTGATGCCGTCGAGCGATTAGTCGCCATGGGTCGGTAGACGTTGCGGACTCGTTCTTCGTAGTCGTAGTCGATGCTCATGTTGTCATGGTATTCCGGTAAGCTTTCGGCTTGGGCTTTGGTCATACCAATCACATAAACCCGATGACGATCATAGTCCATCCGGGCATAACCTACAGGTAACAAGACATTTTTACCAAAGATCCAGAAGCCTGTATCAATGACTAGATACCGGAAACGACCATTTTCATCCAGAAGAGCATCATGAACTTCACCGATTTTCTCTTCTCGATCAGAGTAGACACTATATCCTTTAATGTCATCGCCACCGAAAATCTGTTCTTTATAGTTGGGGTAAAACTTGTCTATTTTGATGAGATTCATAGAATAGTCTCCGTGTTTCTTTTTCTTTATGCTTCGAGAGTTTAACTCTCGCAATCTACTTTTAGATTACAGAAAAAAAGCTTTTTGTGAATCCATCAAAAGACATAAACGAAACTAGGTTGGTGATTTTTTTTACACTGATACTGTGATTTGCTGGGATTTAGAATATTTGTACTGATTGACCGACTTTCTTCTACGCAAATCCCTTAAGTTTAATAATATCCCCTTAGGTTACAGGATTTAATCAAATAGAACATATAAATGTCCGTAACTTAACACGATAAATTATCTTTTTTATCCTCCTATAGGAATAGATTAAATTAGGTATAGTAAATAAAGATAACTCATAAGGAGTGCGATTAACCCCTTTGATGCAATATCACGTTATTTACGACGGCAACTGCAATCTTTGTGTCACGTTAGTGCAGCTTCTGGAAAATCTGGATCAAGGACAGCAGTTTGATTACATTCCCATGCAGGATGAAGCCACCTGTGAAACCTTTGGTATTACCCCCCAAGACTGTGAAATGGGGATGATTCTCATTGATGGGGCGTCCCCGGAACGTCGGTGGCAAGGGAGTGAGGCGGCTGAGGAAATTGGGCGTCTGTTGCCTATGGGCGAGGTGTTCGTCTCAGCATATCGGGCAATGCCTGGAATGAAATGGCTAGGCGATCGCACATATCAACAGGTTCGTGATCATCGATATAGTTGGTTTGGCAAGCGATCGAGTACCTACAATTCAGCTTATCCTCTGGGATGTCAGGATAACCAAAATTGCCAGATGTAATGGGAATGTGGCTGGTAAGTAGGTAGACACAATAAAAGCTAACGCCTGTAGGGGCAACTGCTTAGTCTAATTAACAACACCAGTCCACTCAATGTACTCGGATCGCCGATCGCCCTCTCCTCACCCTCCTGTACCAGAAAGTGTTTCTTGAGAGCCAATGGCAACTTATACCCTATAAGTAGCGTCTATTGTTTGAGTGCCTGAACTGTAGCTATTTTAATTTTATGTACCATGATTAATCCTTTCTTCTTCTGGTCTCATCGTCACCGTCGTCGTTTATTATATCCGTTTGTGTCAGCGATCTTGGCGTTTAGCCTGATCGTGGGTACACCTCAGGTGAGTCAAGCAATTCCCTGGCTGGATCTGCTTTTCCGAGGGGTCCAGATTATCCAACTTTCCAATATTTCTGAGCGCCAGGAAGTCGAGATCGGGCAGCAGATCAATCAGCAGTTGGTAAGAAACCAGATCCAACTCTATCGCAATTCCAGTGTCAACCGCTACATTGATCAGATTGGTCAGCGATTGGCAAAAGAAACTCAACGCTCTAATATTCCCTATACGTTTCAGGTGGTTAAGGATGACAGCATTAATGCCTTCGCGACTACGGGGGGTTTTATTTATCTCAACACCGGTTTGATTGAAGCGGCGGACAATGAGGCTCAACTGGCGAGTGTGATTGCCCATGAAATCGGGCATATCGAAGAAGAACACATGATTGAACAAATGCGCCAGACAGCGATCGCCAGGGGAGTAGCCGTTGCCGCAGGTCTAGATCGCAATACCTTAGTCAATATTGGCGTGGACTTGGCGCTGCGGTTACCCAATAGTCGTGAAGATGAATTGGAGGCGGATCAAGTTGGGTTAGACATCCTCAAAAAAGCAGGCTACGCACCGTCAGCCATTGTAAATTTCATGGAAAAACTCCAGAAGAAAAGCGGTTCCGTCCCCTCTTTCCTCAGCACTCATCCAGGCGTTGACGATCGCATTAACGCATTGAATCAGGCGATTGATCCGGCTGAAGCTACTGTCGGTGATGGTTTGGATGAAAGTGCCTATAAAGCCAAAATTCGTCCCCTGCTATAGTGCTATGTGCTATCCCTGATATCTTCCTCAGCTTCCCCAGCTTCCAGACGTTCCACCGGAACGTCTCTACAACCCCAGCTTCCCCAGCTCCCCCAACTTCCCCATATTCCACTAGGAACGGAGTACAGAACGACATAAACTACCCAGACCTGCTATCGCTCTCGGTCTGGGTTTTCAGTAGCCCTGAAGTCATCAAACAAGCTAAGCTGAACATATTCAATAGTTCGATTTAACTTGCACGACAACCCCGTGCCTCCAGGCTGGTTTATAGACAG
>NZ_JAVKEA010000061.1:0-4024 GCF_040221695.1 Coleofasciculus sp. E2-BRE-01
GTTGAGAAAAATGATTATTCAGAGGCTTGAAGGCGCAACACACTGTTCTGTGCAACTGGGGGTGAATAAATGGGCTTAAATCCTTGTCTGGTAAGGTTTCTGCTATTCGCAATCGCGCCTTTCGTGAGAAATGCGGGTTAATGTATTTGACCCTTTATATTTCAGTTGATTGGGGTCAGGTAAGGCGGCAGAATTTCCGGTCATCCGTTTATATCGCTTTAATAATTTAGGACAACTCACCCAGACAATTGGCTGTCCTGGACAAAAAACAGGCAACCATAAAATTGAGGCATATTCAAATTTTACCAGGGATTCAGTGGTGTTTTCTGATAACTCGGATTCGGCTTCATGTCCATACCAATAGCTGGCTGTGGCTTCACTATCAACCTGTCGTATTTGGGAGCGTAATCGCCCCCGAATTGAACTACCGGGAATAATCCCAGTTTGGGTAAACTGATCGCGAAAAATTAGGTTTAAATTACCACGTTCTTCTCCCGCTGTTGCACCGACATGTAAGGGGGCGAGGGTTTCGATAATGCCGTAGGCTGTTTTATACATTGGTGATTAACTCCTGGACTTTAGAGGAATTGTAAGTAGGTAAGTAGGTGGACACAATTAAAGTTAACGGTTGAGATTAGGGAATAGGGAATAAGGAATAGGGAATAGGAAGGGTTTGAGGTCGATTTACGAAAATTAATACTAGCGGATCGCCCCGACAACTCCATCAATTTTGCTGGTCTATTTCACCCCTCTCCACTCCGTTTTTATTTAACCCGGCGATAGTAATCGGTAAACATAAACCCACTCCAAATTTTTTTAACAATCCTTTTTCCGGAAACCACTCTTGAGGAAACTCCCACCAAGTCTTATTTAAGGGTTTTGGAAGTACATAAACGCTCCCGGCTGGCACAGCATACCGTCCCCGCGATAAACGTCCTGGAGCGCGGTTTTTAAAGGATTCTGGCTTCTGTTCCCCATAGCCAATCCGATAACGGTAGGGAACGGCTTTGTCGGTGAGGAGTTTAATTTTATGGTAATCATGGGCAAAGGTTTTAGATTTAGGATATCGATAGGAGAGAGTGTTTGAACCCCAAACTCCAGGGGTAATTAAGGCAAAGGCTTGTTTGATGGGGTGTTGTAATCGTTGTTGAATTGGGGTTTCTGGGGTGAGTTCAATACTATGAACTTCAACAAGATGACTTTCGCCGCCCAATTGATACCAGCCATCGGCTAAGTTATAGGTGGACAGGTAAACTAAGCAGGTATCGTCTTGCATCTGCACTGCTGTTTCTAGGAATAAACCATCGTCGGTTACAACATGGCGTTCATTCTTTTTCAGGCGGGGATGTAAGAGGGGAACATAGTTCCAGGATTTCTCGGCAACGGAGGGTGATTTTTCTTTGGCATCTTGTTGAATGATTTCCGGATCATCGTCCCAGTAATCGAGTCTTAGCCAATGATAGTCGGATTCATTTTGATCTAGGGTTTCTGCGGCAGGTTCATCGGTTTTCACTTGGGATTTGAGACACCAGTGATGGTTTATCAGTTGCCATTCATCTGAGGTGGTTTGAGCAATTAATTTATGACGGGGGAGAGGAACATAAAAATCATCCAGTTGATCAAGATTTGCCCAAAAGGGTCCGGCGACGACTAAGTTTTCACAAAGTTCTTGATGTTCGGCAAAGGACATCGATTTATTGGTACTGAAAAAAAGACCGGATACGGTTGCAGCATCGGGGGGAAATTTCATTCCCGATCGCCCGACTAGGTTTTCGGGGGAGAGGAATGCGCCAGAACTGCCGTACATCAAGCCGAGAGGCTGAATCGTGATTAAGTATTTGAACATAGTTGCCAACTGATATTGATTAAGCCATCAATCCATTGAATAAAGTCTGCACTTGTTGCCTCTTGTCCGATAATATGATGGGCGTTATCACTATCGGTGAGGTAGTCTTTATGAATCGGTTTTTTATCATCAAGTCGGGGGAGGCGATCGCGAAAATATAAATCAAAGATAGCCAGGGCGATCGCGTCATCAGCATGATCGGATTTATCGTTGAAGGGAATCGCGTGACGGGCTTTTAACTGCGCCCAATCGCTATAAATATGGTTCCAATTGGGTTCCTCTCCCCAGGATTTGCCATCGCGATCGCGATACTGGGTGAGAATGGGTAAATTGTCCCAGGTACAAGTCCATTGGACATATTGACCACTATTAAACACCACCCGAATCGTCACGCGATCGCGTCCTTGATTTTTTGCCCGTTGTTCGGCTTCTCGACAATGTTGTAGAATATCTCGTTGGGGAACTTGATGTCCTGCCCAAACGAAGCCAACGCTATAGGTAAAGTCCAGATTTAACTGCTGTTTAATCTGCTGTTGTTGCTGTTGCCAATGCTGTTCTAAGGTTAATAACCACTGCAAGGCTTCAATCGGTTTAACCTTTTTCGGTGGCGTGGCGGGTTCGGATTCGGGGCTGTATAAAACACCGAGAAAGTCATCGCCTCCGGCATAAATGACTCGTCCTTTTCCCTGGGGAAATAAGTCAGATTTTTTCTGAAAGTCTTGTCCCCATTCTCGGATTAAATGGGTAAATTGTTGCAGATTCGTTGCATCAGGAGGGAGATTTTCCACCGGAGGGAGACGTTCCATGGTCACGTCTATACCAGGTTCATCAGGGCGACTTGCCAGATGTTTTAATTTATCGCCCACTTTGTCACCATCCCCCATAAACCAACCCGTCCAATATCCGGGGTTGCGAATAATATCTTTAAATTCGGGGTCATCGGGTTTGGCTTTGAGTCTATCCAGTCCAATTGTATCGGCGAGTTTATCGTAGGTGACTAAACGCTTCACTAATTCCGGAATACTTAACCGTTCATTGGGGGCAATATAGCGACCAATTTGATCAGGTTGGGATTGTCGTTCTCTCAATTCTGCCAGAGATAGACTCGATTGTCCCACCCGATAATCCGGATTATCCAGTAGCCAAGACAAGCGACGATAAAATAGTTCCATCTCCTCCCGTTCTGATGGGCTGAGTGTATGACCCGGATTAGAATTAAACTTCCCCAATTGATGCCACGCGATCGCATCGGTTCCGGTTAAACTGGAACTTTCCCCCATCCAGTTAATCGCAATCCAATCGCGCTTGAGTTTGCGGGTTTCCAAGTCATCCATGGCGGCTTGTACGGAGTCACCATAACCCCAAAAGACTTCCCAGGTATAACTTCCCCAGCGTTCCCATTCTCCCTTCTGATGTCCTTGATCGGCTTCCGTTTGTGACCAACAATACTGATTTTTGGGGATACCTAGGTTATCTTCGATCCACTCTCGGCAGATCCTGAGTATCCTTTGCCATTCGGTTAGTAGAGTAGTTTTGACTAAATTGCGGTCAAATTTCCCTTGTACCAGAATCCGATTCGGCATTCCTTTGGCGACATGGGGTAATCCGGGGGAGATAACCGTGAGGTTTAAGGATTCTGCCTTTTGCACCAGTTTAGAACTTAAAAAGGATAAAATCAGCGATGAGCCATACAAGTCTCGCAATTTGCGGGATTTTTCGATAAAGCCTTGTACGGGGGCAAAGCTGGCGGCGGTGTAGTCAGACACGGTGGATTTCCTTGAGGTTTGGGTGTCTAGACTGTACTGTAGCAATTGTTCGGGATGTGAGGCTAGTGCAAGAAGGCAGGATTGATGGGAGTTTTTGGAGTCTCACAAGGGTAGTGGACTGACACAGCTAAAATTGTGGAATAGATTTGACCTTTAAACCGGGCGCAAGCCTTGCGCCCCTACAATGCTAATCCACCAATTAAGGTGTGCCACGCCAGTAGGTTTTTTAAGATTGGGGTTTAGGTATGGACAGGTAGGGGCACGGCATTGCCCATTGGTGTCAACTTAAGGGGAAATTCCCCCAATAAAAAACTCTCGGATTATCTCACCGCAAGATTTTCGTAGATTGTTAAGCTGAAGCTCCCCCCGTGCCGATGTACTACACCCAGGCTAAAGCCTTATCCCGTAGTAG